>JAGAVX010000048.1 GCA_017941705.1 Atopobiaceae bacterium | reverse complement strand
CACCACTCCGACCCCTTCGTCCTGGCAGACATCGGCTATGCAGGCGAGGACGACCCCGGCCACATGATCGACAACATCGTGAGCCTGGGCGGAGACAATTCAGCCCTTTCCATCATCGCGTCGGAGTTCACCGACAAGGAGAAGGACCTGGCCACCATCTGGTACCTCGGCATCCCCTACGTAAAGACCGTTACGGCGCTTGACGCAACGGCGGTAATACCCTTTGTGGCACCAGGAAAGGTGGCTGGCTTCTTCCTCACCCTGCGCAACGACGGCAACACCTTCCTCTCGGGGTGCGAGGTGGCCATGTACGACAAGGAGACGATGTATGACGACTCCGGCGCCCTGCTGGCTCCGGCCGCCACGTGCAACCTTGTCTTCTCGAAGGACACCATCCACGAGTCGGCATGGAACCCCAAGGACGAGAACGGCAATCTCACCGGCCTTGAGCCCGACGATGTCCTTGCTCCCGGAAAGACCTCGGTCTACCTCACCGAGATCATCATTCCCGCCGACTGGCCCTCGGGACGCAAGGAAGTGGTCTTTGTCACGCGCAACGGCACCGTGGCAGGCGGAATGGTTGGCCAGGACGAGACCGATGGCACCAGCATCCTCGAGTACAGCATAGAGCCTGGCGAAACAATGATGGACGTGTTGGTCATGGGCGACTCGGAGTGGAAGGCCGCTGGGTTCGACGACTCACCGGTGACGGTACATGGAGATAATCCGAGCGATGGATTAGATGGCAATCAGGGAACGCCCGGCGGATCTCGGCCAAATGGCGGATTGGGCGGATCGGGAGAGACTGGTTCGAGCGCGTCCGGCAACAAGGGCAAGACGACCCTTCCACAAATGGGTGACCAGGGCATCTCGTCCGGTGCCGCCCTCCTCGGCGCAGGCATGCTGGCCGCTGGGGCCATCGTAGGTGCCTACGAAAACAGACGCGCAGAGAACGAGCAGTAGTTGCCAAAGATTCTCTCGACCGCCAGTCTTTGGGAGATGCATGAGATCCCGGGGAGCGGGCGTGCCGGAATTGCTTCATGTCGCCGTCGTCAGGACACGCGATGCTCGAGGATCTCCAGGCGCAGCTTGTCGTAGAAGCGCTCTCCCCTGTCGACGAACGTGGCGCCAGGCACCATGTGCGCAATCTCCTGCGCGATGGCGCGCACGGGTCCGTCGTCCGCGAAGTTCTGGGTGAACACCATGCGGATGGTTCCCCTGTACTCGCATGCCTCAATCGAGAACGGCAGCGTGTAGGCACTCACGCTGGTGCGTACCTCGTCTACGTAGGGCTCGACCTCGGCGGGCAGGCTGACCTTGCCCGGATAGGAGATGGCGTAGGTATAGCTGGAGTTGCTGTCCTCGAGCACCGAGGCCTCCACAGCTGCGGTGATGGCCTCGATGGGGTAGGGCGTCTTCTCGCCCTCGACCACGCCAGCCATGTTGTGCGCTATCTCCGTGGCAAGGTTCTCCGGCAACGTCTGCAGGTCAAGCGCCCCGCGCAGCACCATCGCACGCTTGGGGAGGTCGCAGCGATCCAGCTTTGCCACGTACGGAACCAGGAAGTGCGTCGCCGCATTGCCGCCCGACTCGAGGCCAAACACGCGCCGCGTGTCGATGGACGTGTACGCGACGATGGTCTTCTCACCCACGTCGAAGGTCGTACGCAGGGCACGGCCGATCATCGCCTGCAGCGTAGGAACGATAGAGCTCTCGCTCTTTTTGGACAGGGCAAGAAGCGGCTCCAGGGGGATATCGATCTCGAGCATGCGCTGCACGGTATCTTCGCGAGGATAGCGCTCCACCGGCATGCTGAAGACGTCGTGCTGCTTGGGGTCGAACTTGCCCAGCGGCGGCACACCATCCATGCTCTCCAGGATGTGCTCGAAGACCGGCCAGGTATCAGAGATGTCCGGGGCAGGCAGATCGACGTCGATGCACCCCGCCTCGCTCAGGTAGCAGCGCAGCAGCGTGCACATGAACGCAAGGCTGCCACGCCCGTCCGCGATGCTGTGGAAGTAGCGCAACGAGACCCGTCCGCCTCGCCAGGCGACGTAGAAAAGGTATCCGTAGGTGTCGGCAGTACCCATGCTCCTGACGGTTTAGTAGTCACCAAAGAGGGGCACGTCCTCGACACCGAGAAGCACGTGCTGCGGGCGGCCGTCCACGATGACGGGATGCGTCCTGAAGTTCGTGTGGGTACGCATGGCAGTCCCAAGAGCACGTCTGAGCGCAGCCTCGTCAACGTCTTGCGAGAGGACGACCTCCCACTCCACGATTGGCGCAAGGCCTCCGGGGACGACCCAGTAGTAGTAATACCTATCCGAAAGGTACAGTTCCCTCATAATTCAATCCCTTATCGCAATGCCCGACTCACAACAGGAGCCATTGTAGATACCCGAACGAAGTCGGACACACACAGAAACGCAACGTCATTGGCGAGGGAAGATTCGACTTCCAGTTCGACCAGATCATCGAGCTCATTCTGGGTATTATCCCAACCAACACCCTGTCTCCCCTGCTGGAGTGCAACATCCCGCAGCTCGTGATACTGAGCGTCGGCCTTGGCGCCGCGCTGCTCATGCTTGGCAACGAGGCCACCGGACTAAAGAGCCTCATCGGCGAGGCGCAACGATGGGCCATGACACTCATGGACATCGTCATGACGATCGTGCCGGTGGTCCCATTCATGAGCCTCTTCATCTCCATCGCGAAGGGCTCCGGGGCCGAGCTGCTCAACGGTTGGGAGTTCATCGTCGCCATCTACGTCTCGGCTACCATCTGCGGATTGGTCAAGCTTGTCATGGTGTGCCTTAAGTACAAGGTCAACGCCAGGGTCCTGCTGCAAAAGCTCAAGCCGATGATCGGGACCGCCTTTGCGTCGGCCAACACCATCACGATGCTACGGCAAGAGTACGACATCTCCGAGAAGGAGCTGGGCATCAAGCCCGAGTTCTCCTCGTTCTGGATTCCCATGAGTCAGGCCATGCTGAACCCACGCAGTACGCTCATGCTCGTCATCCCGCCGGTCCTCATCCTCAAGTACACCAACACGCCCATCTCGACCTCCTTCATGCTGGCGCTCATCATCCTGGTTCTCGAGCTGTCCATTGCGAACCCCGGAACGACGGGTGGATGGAGCATCCTGTTCGCGTCGCTTGCGTTCCCTGCCGACTACGTGGGCATGTTCATCACCTACAAGCTCGCATGCGCCAACTACAACGCCGCATACGGTGCGCTTCAGATGGGGCTTGAGCAGATCGAGGCAGCCCACAAATCCAATGCCATCAATCTTGACAGGCTGAGGGCCGCGCCAAGCGGAACCGGGACGACGGAGGAACCCGCCTCCCACTAGGTGCGGCAGGAAATCGATGCTGCGGTGGCGTCGGGGACAAGCTCTGTCCGCTAGGCCCCAATGGCGTTTTTGACGTCCTCCTCGGTAATGGCAGTCTCGTTCAGGTGCTTGTCATCGGTGTTCAAAGTGAGCGTGCCGTCCGCGACCAACTCGACGGCACGCTGATGGAGCTCCTCGTCCCAGTCGTTGCCGGCGATGCTCCAGCTGTCGTTGCACGACGGTGAGATCAGGCCTCCCTTGACGTTCTCGATGTAGTCGGCGATCATCTCGCGGATGCTGCCCACCGCGATGTGCACGTCTGTCTCCAAGAGCTTTGGCAGATCGCCCTCCTCGAACACCACGCCCGGCACGAGCAGATGCGAGGTCGAGCGGAAGTTGTTTGCCGCGATGACGAAGGTGTCATCGTCGGCGACAGGGGTGCCGTCAGGCCAGGCGAGGCCCTCGATGCGCTCGCCGGGCTCCTTGGCCACGTTGATCTGGTAGTTCACTCCCTGCAATATGTCGAAGTTGTACACGGGAACATCGGGATCGAAGGACAGCGTCAGGTCGCCCTTCTTGAATGTCTGATACACGGACGCCGCCCACTCGAGGTACTTCTTGAGCTGGGCGCCCGTCATCTCGAGCGTGTAGAGGGTATTGGGGTGCTTGTAGATTCTCGACACGTCGCAGCGACGGATGGGGCCAGGATCCACGTTGGCGTTGAGCGCAAAGAGCGCTGCCGCCGACACGTCGGCACCCGAATGGTAGAGCTGGACCTCATTGATGAGGTCCATGAAGGGAGTGTCGCTCAGCACTGCCTGAGGGATGACCTCGAACTCCCCCTTTGGCATGAGTGGCCCGCCCTCCAGCATGCCAATCTGCTCGCGCGCGTACTTTTTGGCCCGCTCGTCGTAGGCGGATATGAGCTCGACGATATCGGGATCGGGCTCGTAGCCTTTGATCTCCACGGGGTTCGAGGAGCGCTCCGTCACCTTCCAGCCCTCGCCGTCGCGCGCAAGCGTCAGGTCGACGACCGCCATCGTCTGTGCGTGGTACTTGTTCTCGACCACTAGCACGCCGTTTATCTCCTCGCCCTCGACAAGCTTGTGCTGGTGAGCCCCTACGATAAGGTCGAACTCAGGACACTCCTCGGCAAGGTCGCGCACGCCGGAGTGTGGCATGTCGTAGTCGTTGTCTATACCCATGTGCATCACGCCAATGAGCACGTCCACGCTGTCCCGGATCTGGCCGATGATCTTCTTCGTCTCCTCCACCGGGTCGCTTACGACACAGCCCTCGAGGTTGGCCTTGTCCCAATTCGTGATGTACGGCGTCACCATGCCGATGAGACCAACGCGCACGCCGCCCTTGTCGAGAATGGTGTAGCCGTCGGCAATGGGGTCGCCGTTCTCGTCGATCACGTTGCCGGTAATCACCTTGCCGGCAAACGAGGCGATCGTCTTGCGCAGCACGTCCATTCCAAAGTTGTACTCGTGATTGCCGGTCACGCCGATCTCGTAGCCGAGCGCGTTCATGCAGGCGATCATGGGATGGACCTCGTCTGCGAGGAAGAGGTCCGCCATGTTGTCCTGAATGGTGTCGCCCGCATCGACAAGCAGGGTGTCCTCGTCGCGCAGCTCCTTGATGGCCGTGGCGAGCTTTGCCAGGCTTCCCGCCTGGTCCTCGGCATCGAGCGCGTAGTCCCAGGGGGCAAACATGCCATGCGTGTCACTCGTGGCGAGCACACGCAGGCGCCTCGTCTCGCCCTTCCCTCCCTCGCCTGTCTCCTGCCTGCCATTTGTTGCACATCCCGAAAGCAGAGTGGTGGCAACGCCGGTTGCCGACATGAGCTTGAGCGCTTCTCGTCTCGTAAGCATGGGGAGGACCCTTCGTCTTGTTGCCAATCCGCTGGCGCCAAGATGGCGTGGCAACAGATTACCCCAATTGCCGACGAGCACAGAGGACAGGTAGCCGGTGCACCCAAGGGACAGTCCCCTAGATGCACCTTGGGTGTTAGTCAGCGAGGGCGTGCAGGGCTGCGTCGCAAGCCTCGAGCTCCTCGGACGTCATCTTCACGTTCTGGCCCAACCCCTCTGCCTGCAGCTCGCGGAGGGTCTTGGACGGGTCAGCGTTGCTCATGCAGAAGTCGAATCCGTCCACGAAGGGCCGCACTGCGTTCGCAATCGCGGGATCATCGAGCAGCTGCGCAACCGTCCAGTCGGCCGAGGGCACGCGGCGAAGAGGCCTCGTCGTCTCGTACGTCACCTCATAGGTGCCCGCCGCAAGCACTCGGCCTCCAAGCGCATCATAGGCAGCCTCGGTCGCCAGCGGCAAGGTCACCTTTACCTTGCCCCCAAAGGGCACGCTCACGCGGACGCGCAGGTGCGTCTCGTCCACGCACTCCCAACTTGCGGCGTAGGTGCCAGAGGCGGTATCCATAGTTGCCGCGCAGGAACGAAGGCGCCAGTCCACGTGCGGAGCAACCGACGCGCACGCAAAGCCCGGCTCAGCAAGGTTCAGACCCGCTGCGTAGCTCATCAGCCATTCGACAATCGACCCATAGCTGTAGTGGTTCATCGAGTTCATGTCGATGCCCGTGATGCGCCCGTTGGCATCGAGCGAGTCCCAACGCTCCCAGACGGTGGTCGCCCCAAGGTTGACGGCAAAGAGCCAACCGGGATAGGCCTCGTTCAAAAGCAGGTCGTACGCCTCGCGGTCGAGCCCGTTCTGAGAGAGGACAGGACACAGCAACGGCGTGCCGGCAAAGCCCGTCTTGAGCTTGCCACCGTTCTCCTGCAGCAGGCGGCGCAGCTCCGCCGCACTCCACTCGCGATTGCCAAAGCCATACCAGAGCGACAGCACGTAGGCGGTCTGCGTGTTGACCGCGCAACGACCGGTGGCCGTGTAGTACTCCGCCTCGATCCACGCGTGAATGCGGTCGGCCAGCGCACGATAGTGGGCCTCGTCGTCCGCACGCCCGAGCACGTGGGCAGCCGCTGCCACCGTCATGGTGCTGTCCCACCAGCTGAGGTAGGCAATGAGCCCCGTGTCCGTGCCGCCCATCACGCCGCCGGGAACCGGGCCGTCCAGCGCCAGCCAGTCGCCAAACTGGAAGACCTTGCCCCAGACGTGCGCGTCGCCATCAAGGCGCTCGATCCAGTCGACCCAGCCGCGCATGGCATCGTAGTGCTCGGCCAGAATGGCCGGGTCACCGTCGACCTCGTACATGTTCCAGGGGATGCGGCAGGTCGCGTCGCCCCACACGGCGGTTCCATTGCCAAACTGCGAGCCGAACGAGGGAACCGTCGCCGTCACCTGACCGTCACGCGCCTGCTGCTCAAGCGCCATGTCGTACAGGTACTTGCGGTAGAAGGCATAGGGCGCCGCCAGGCGCAGCGCCGTACCAGAGAAGACGTTGGCGTCACCCGTCCAGCCCATGCGCTCGTCGCGCTGCGGACAGTCGGTCGCCGTGTCGAGGAAGTTGCCCTTCATGCCCCAGCGTGCGTTGGAGATGAGCTGGTTGACCTTGGCGCTGCCCGTGGTGATGGAGCCACGGTCCGCATCAAAGTCACTATAGAGCGCGATGCCCGTGAAGTCGGCGTTGGCCAGGTCCATGTTACCCTCGACCTTCACGTAGCGATAGCCGTAGAAGGTGAAGTGCGGGCGGAGGCGGAGCATGCCGCCCTCGGGCATGGCGCCCACATAGTCGTAGGCAGCCTTGGCGGTGCGCAGATTGTCCCGATAGAACTCGCCGTCCTGCAGAAGCTCACCAAACTGCAGGTGAACGTGCAGGTCCTTGGGCTGCGGGTGGCGCAGGGTCAGCTCGAAGGTGCCGGCGATGTTCTGCCCCAGGTCGAGCACGGTGTCGCCAGCGGGCGTGCGAATAACCTCGGGCGCAAAGCGCTCGTGCGCCACCACAGGCAGGCTCAGGCGGTCGTGCAGGAGCTCCGTTGCCGCGGCGGCCTCATCGTCATGCAGCAGCGTAGCAGGCACGACAGGCAGCTCCGGAAGCGTGGCGTCCACGTGCTCGCCGTCGTAGATGTTGGAGAAGGTGATGTGGGAGCGGCGCACCCTCCAGGACTCGTCGGTGCCAAAGACCCGCTCGGAGCCATCGGCATAGGTCACGCGCAGCTCCGCGATCAAGCGCCAGTCGCTGCCGTAGAAGCCCTCGTCCGAGAGCACGAAGCCAAAGCGACCGCTGTACCAGCCATGGCCGAGCATGATCTCGAGCCTGTCCTCGCCCTCCTCGTAGGGCAGCTGCATGAGCTCGGTCACGTCGTAGGTCTGGTACTGCAGCCACTGGTCGTAGGCATGGGTTCCGGGAGCCAGGTAAACCGGATTGTCGTCACTCAGGGCGCAGCCGCCAAGCATGACCTCGTATACGCCCAAGCCGCAGATGTACAGACGCGCGCACGTCACGTCGCCAAAGGCCTCTCGCCCAAGCTCAGTGAAGAGCACCGGGTGACGGGGCTCGGCGTAGTCGCAGGTGATCCACTTGGCCTCCCACGGCTCGCCCATCTTGGCGGTCTCGAACCAAGCGACCTCACTCGTGGCCTCCTCGCCCGCGTCGGTACGCACCGAGACTGTCCACTCGTAGCGGGTGCGCGGAGCAAGAGGCACGTCAACTGTGCAGGCCTTTGCGTCAAGATCGGCCCAGCCGGTGTCGGCAACGACCTCGTCGCCGCGTCTGACCACCACGCGCGCCGCCTCCTGGCGCGTGCCGGCAGCACCCTCGACAACCCAGGAGAACGTGGGTGTTTTTCCAAGATCAAAGCCAAGCGGGTTGACTATGTGGTTGGTCTGCATGCGCGTGATGTTCATTGCGTCTCCTCTGCGGCGTACATCAGATTGACTCGCCTGTCATTTTGACACCAGTTTGCACGGAACGAGACCAACGACAGAACTAGCGGAAAATCCGCTCTCGCCTAACGGCTGGCACCCTTCGTAGGAGTGCCCATGACGCGGTCGCCTTGCAAAGCGAAAGATCTTGACTGACCTCGCAAAAGCCAGAGGCCAATAGCATGGCGCCACCGAGCACTGCTACAATCGATTTCGAATCCTCCCACACAAAGAGCCGTACGCAAGGAGACTCCCATGGCCAAGAGACGTTACCTGTTCTTTGACATCGACGGCACGCTGGCTGCCGGTGGCTACGGCGAGACCTTCATCCCCACCACCACGCGAATGGCCCTCGATCGCCTACGCAAAGCGGGGCACTTCTTGGCCATCTCCACCGGACGTTCGCAGGCCATGGCGGTGGATATGATGCACGACATGGGCTTTGAGAACATGGTCTCCGACGGCGGCTACGGCGTCACCATTGACGGCGAGTTGCTGGGAATCACGCCTCTGCCCCGCGACAAGATGATCGCCCTCGTGCGCGAGTGCCAGGACAAGGGCTTCCCGTGGGGTCTACAGGTTGACAACTCCACCACTCGCCTCGCACCAGACGACCGCTTTGTGGACTTCACGCATGACGTGTACATGAGCACGCGCGTGGTGCCGGGGCTCGACCCGGAGGACTACCCCGAGATCTACAAGGCCTACGTCGCCTGCTTTGCGCCAGACGAGCAGCAGCTGGAGACCCTGAACGAGCTGCCCTGGTGCCGTTTTCACAAGGAGTACCTCTTTGTGGAGCCAGCCGACAAGGCCTTTGGCATTCGCAAGATCATGGACCATCTGGGAGCCGACTATGGCGATGTCATCGTCTTTGGCGACGCGATGAACGACGTGTCGATGTTTATCGACGACTGGTACAAGGTGGCCATGGGCAATGCCTGCGACGAGGTCAAGGCGCTGGCCGACCTCATCACCGATGACGTCATCACCGACGGCATATGGAATGCCTGCGAGTCGCTCGGACTCTTTGAGCCCGTGGATGAGTAGCCGATCAGCCACACACGCAACTGATGTCGTAAGCGCGTAACGCCCCTAGCCATAGAGATGTGGTGCCATGCCGTTTTCCAGATTTGGGAAACGGCTTTGCCATGGCTCGCGGGGCAAATAGCATATATCTCGACAACCGCGAGAAGGAGGAAGTTATGGCAAAGGTGGCACTTATCGCAGCTCCGGGATGCGAAGAGGGCGAGACCCTCACGATCGTCGACATGCTGCGCCGCGCGGAGATCGACATCGACATGGTGGGCCTCGGTGCCCGCGAGATCGCGGGCACACATCACATCACCGTGCGCTGCGACATCGTGTTCGACGGCTCGCTCGACGGCTACGACATGATCGTGCTGCCCGGTGGCTACGGCGGCTCCGACGCCATGCGCGACAGCAAGGAGCTGATCGCGACCCTGCGTGCGGCGGATGCCCGCGGGGCCTGGGTCTGCGCCATCTGCGCCGCACCCGAGGTGCTCGGTCGCGCGGGCCTGCTCGAGGGCAGGCAGTTCACTTGCTATCCCGGCGTGCGCGACCAGATCGAGAAGGCTGGCACCTGGGTCGACGCGCCGGTGGTGCGCGACGGCAACGTCGTCACCGGCCAGGGCCCCGCGTTTGCCTACGCCTTCGCCTTTGCGCTGATCGACCTTCTTGGCGGCGACTCACAGGCCGTCAAGAACCGCACCATCTACTACAACGCCTTTGACGTGGAGGGCGGCGTGCCCTCGTGGGAGACCGAGGCCGGACGCTGGCCCGCACCCGAGGGCCCGGCGGCAGTGCACGAGCCGCTCCGCGCCGAGAAGGTCGCCATCCTCATGCCCGAGAACTGCGAGGAGAGCGAGACCGTGCAGATCATGGACCTGCTCATGCGCGCCGGGCTCGCCTGCACGAGCTTTGCCACGGGCGGGAGCGTCTGGGTGCACACCATGCAGGACATGACCGTCAAGGCAGACGAGCTCTTCTCCGCCGAGGCCGTGGCCGGCTACGACGCCATCGTGGTTCCCGGGGGCCGCGGGGCCAACCTGCCGCTCATCGCCAGCGACGAGGTCATAGGCACGCTGCAAGCCTTCAATGCGGCCGGCAAGCTGGTGGGCGGCTTGTGCTCGGGCACCACGGTACTGGAGGCTGCGGGCGTGCTGGCGGGGAGACGCGCTACCGGCTACATCGGTTACGGCACCAAGCTCACAAGCGCTCGCTTCGTAGCAGACGAGGTCGCCGTATGGGACGCCAACATCGTGACCTCGCAGGGGCCCTGCGCCCCCTACCCCTTCGCCTTCAAGGTGATGGAGGCGCTGGGCATCGGCCCTCAGCCCATCAAGGACCGCCTGCTCTACGACAAGGCGGGCGGCAGATAAGCTCTCCGTCAACACCGGTTGGCATTGGCAGCCAAGGCGTGAAGACATTACAAGGATACAGGGCTCGCGCGTGAGGTTGATTCACCTCCCTGCGGGCTCTGTTGCTCTGCAAATCCAAGTGCACAGTCAGTAAAAACTAACGCCCCAGATGTAGGTCTGGGGCGTCAGGGAGAGATGATGCTAGTCAACCTTTAGCGCGTGAAGCCCTTGAAGAACTCCCAAAGATAGGCGGCCTCGGGCTTCCAGTTCCAGTGGGCCTGGTCGGCAATGGCCACGAGCTTCATGATGGGCTTGCCGTCGGCTCCGTTGAGCACGTTCTCCTGCGCGCTCTTCTCGCCCAGCATGATGTCGTTGGTCTCATCGAACTTGATGCCGTACCATTCGTTGGCACTCATGTCCATGTCCTCGGGCACCTCGAGGCCGTTGATCTTCATGTAAGCCTGGAGCAGCGGGAAGATGGGCACGCGCGGGTCGACGTCCTGGATTCGCGTTCCTGCCTCGTCTACCGGGAAGGAGTTCTTGCTCGACCCGTCCACCGGGATCATGCCAAAGAAGTCGTGATCGCCGCAGAGGTAGGTGAAGGGCACCGTCGGACCGTCCCAGTCCTTTGCCAGCTCGGCAATTTCTTCCTTGTCGATGCCAGGGCCGGAGACGCCGCCCACGGCTGCGAAGGTGTCCGCGTACTTGACACCGTAGAGCTCGGAGGCGGAAGAGCCGGCGGAGAGACCCGTCACGTACACGCGGTGCGTGTCGATCTGCGGGTACTTGGCGAACATCGTGTCGAGCCAGGTGACGATGCGGTCGTTCTGCAGGCCGTCGCAGCCGAAGAAGTTGGGCTGGGGCTCGTCGGAGCCGGACTCGTACACCACGTCCTGCCACTCGGGAGCAAGCACGATGAGGTCCTCGGTGCAAGCCAGCTCGAGCCAGCCGCTGGACTCCGCCTGGACGCGGGTGTCGTTGAGGTTGCCATGCAGGGTGACGATGCAGGGCACGCTGCCAGCTGCAGCGTCAGCCAGGCGCGTGGGCACGTACTCGAACCAGGTGTAGGCGCCCTCGAGGCCCTCGACCTCGGCGTTGTAGTTCTCCACGTAGTCGAACTGCGTGAAGTCGGGGATGGAGTACAGCGGATAGGGGTCGGTGAAGTCCGCGATGCTGGCCATATAGAACTCGGTGACCTCGTTGTGCTGGCGGTAGTTCTTGGAGAAGACCTGATCCCACGCATTGGCGGCAGCAGTGGCAAGGTCCGCGTCAGAGGCCACGACCACGCGCTTCAGCGGGTCATCGGCGTTCTCGTAGACGCCCTCCCCCACCTCGGCAGCACCGTTGGCGGCAATGAGCGCATCCACGGCAGTCTGCGGGGCGTTGCAGAGGTACGCAGGCACGAAGGGCACGCCAGCGGCGTCGGCCTCGGTGCCACCGTAGGTAAAGACGCCTGCGGCAAAGTACAGCTTGGAAGCAAGGTCGCCCAGCACGAAGTCCGCGCCCTCGTCCACACCGATAACCTTGACGTTGTTGGCCGGGCCGGCGGCGGCAGCCAGCTCGACGAACTTGTCGGCGTCAGCGGCGGTGTACGCCTTGCCATCGATGGGATTCACCACGACGACGGAGCCGACATAAGTCTCGATGCTCTGGGCGAGGCCCAGCTGGCCTACAAGCTCGGCCGCTCCGTCGGCATCCTTGGCACCAGCAAACACGTAGTACGCCGGGGAGAGCACATTGGAGTAGTGATACTCCACGCCGTCGTCCAGGGCGTTGTAGGCGAAATTACCGTCAACTTCGAGCAGCTTGTCGAAGGGCTCTGTCGTGGGTGCATCAGCTGCGGGAGCTGCGGCACCACCTTCAGATCCGCCCTGCGCGCACGCCGCAAGAGCCGTCGCGGAGACAAAGCCCAGCCCTGCCATGAAGCTTCTCCTTGTGATGTTGATGCGTCCTGCCATGATCCTCTCCCTTGTCCCGTATGTTTCCACGTCTCTATACCATCAAATGTAGATGGTAATCAACAGCCATACCATGTCTATATATGTTGCATTTGATATCAATTTGTGATAGATTTTCTGGACTTCATCTCGCTGTCTTCTAGCCTACCGCGAAAGACAAACGATTGATGTTGCAATAAAGGCCCGCCGTTGCAGAAACCTGCAACGGCGGGCCTCAATGTGCTTTGAGGGATGCCTTACCCCTGAGGCGGTCCCACGGCCAACAGCCGACGAATCACAATCTTGAAGAATGCCTTCATGGAGAAGGACCCGACACCAGAGAAGCCGTGCGCCGAGAGTCGGACAACCCGATCAAATAGCAGGCAGGCGGGCCCGTCATAGCAGAGTGTCACAAGGCAGAGCTTCACTCCACGACTTCGCAGCCCTTCGAGCATCTCACGGTTATCCTCGATATAGCGCCCGTAATTGGTGAGGACAACGGCAAACGCATCGTCGGGCAGCTCCTCCGCGATTTGATGACGCTTTGCCTCGGTTTCGCCGACATGTACGAGATGTCCCGCAGCGAGGAAGGCAACCTGCGTATCGCGTGCAATCATCAAGGGCTGGTCAGTGCCAAAGAATGCTGCTTCGTGCGTCATCACCTGGCTGATGAGCCAATCGACCGTCTCGTCGTCTACAGTCTTCCTAAGGTCTTGCAGCGCAGCGCACAGGCCGTCAATGTAGAGTCCGATGAAGTCCCCGACATCGGTTTTGAGTGCTGCCAGCTCATCTGGAGTGATACGCAGCGTGACAGAGGGGTCCTGGTTGACGAGTCTGCGCGATACAGCCAAGAACTCGTCATAGCTATCAAAGCCAAAGCGCCTTACCACGCGCGATACCGTCGACTTCGAGACATAGGTCGCTCTCGCCACCTCAGAAAGCGAAAGACTATCGAGCTCACGCAGGTGCGCAAGAAGGTACGAGACCACTTCATAGCGGGTGTCATGCTCGGTCTCAGTATCGTGGTAGGCGATCATGTCATTAAGCGACTTCATGGCAATGTCCTAGGTGCTACAGCTCCATCCGACTCACATGTTAGCAGCGCGCGGTGACTCCGATGTTGTTACGACAGTCTTGCGACTCGCATCACTCGGTTAATAAATCCACGAACTGCGGTGTTGCCAAATCGTGCAACAGGCGCAAATCGGGGCAACTCATGGCAGTAGGCATCAGGCATAAGATTTGAAGCAGAAACCGAGTTGCCGCACAACGTGAAGAAGAGCCATATGACAGAGAATCCTTGCATGCCTCAGATATGCATCGTCAACGGTGCACCCACCCTCATGGTGGAGGCGAAGCCCTACCTCATGATAGGTGGCGAGGTGCACAATTCCACCTCCTCAAGCGTTGCCTGGACGGGCCGCGCGTGGGACAAGGCCTCTGAGCTTGGCCTCAACACGCTTCTGGTCCCCGTGACGTGGGAGCTGGTGGAACCTGAGGAGGGCACGTATGACTTCTCGCTGGTCGATGCGCTCATCGACCAAGCACGCGAGCGTGGCGGACACCTAGTCCCTCTCTGGTTTGGCGCGTGGAAGAATGCCTCGTGCACCTATGCGCCTGCATGGGTCAAGCGCGACACAAAACGCTTCTGGCGGGCCGAGGCCGTACGCGGAGCACACAAGCTCGTGCTGCATGACTTCTACGACATGCCCAATACAACGCTATCAGCCTTCTGCGAAGCCACGCGTGAGGCAGATGCACGTGCCTTTACCCAGCTCATGACCCACATTCGCACGTATGATGAGGGAAAGTGGACCGTGCTTGCCGTGCAGGTCGAGAACGAGTGTGGACTCATGGGCGCTGCGCGCGACCATTGTGACGCAGCGGAGACCGCCTTTGCCCAAGACGTACCCGAAGGGCTCATCTCGTTCCTTCGCGAGCATGCGGTCGGACTGGCACCAGACATCGCCGAGGCACTCGCCTCGGGTGCTGGCACAGGCTCTTGGTCTGACGTGTTTGGCCCCTGCGCAGAGGAGCTCTTCCAGACGTACCACACCGCCGCATACGTCGAGGCTGTTGCCGCCGCAGGCCGCGCTCAGTACGCTCTGCCGCTCTTCTCCAACGCGTGGCTCGACAAAGGTGATCGCCCTGGCCTCTTTCCCACTGGTGGTCCCAACGCCCGCGTGATGGAGATCTGGCGTTATGCCGCGCCATCCATCGACGTATGCTCGCCCGACATCTACGTACGCAACTTCTGCGAGGTGTGTGATTCATATCGTAAGCTGGACAACGCGCTGCTCATCCCCGAGACGGCAACCCATGCCCACGCTGCGCCGCGTCTTGCTTGGTCCATTGCCCACCATCACACGCTCTGCTTCTCGCCCTTCGGCTTTGAGGAGATGGGCGAGCCCTTTTCCGATGACATCGGCATGCTCTTTGGCATGGATACGTCAGACCCCGCGCTGCGCACACCGCAGGACCCTGTGGCCTACGCAGCAGTCGCAAAGGCAATGGCCGGGCTCTTTACCGCAGCAGGCGGATACGGTTCGCTTGATGCAGTGATCGAGGAGCAGGGACGTCAGCAGACGCTCAACATGGGAGACTGGACGCTCGATGTGACATTTGCCGATACGCCCGGTGTGGTCGCAGCGCTACCGGTGGCGGCGGACGAGGCCTTTGTGCTTGCGATGGGAGCCTCCTTCGAGCCGCGGTCAAAGAACGCGGAGCTGCCGTTCGTTGACCTGCTTGCGTGCGAAGACGGTGCATTCGTCGGCGGAGTCTGGGTCCGTGACCGTCGCCTCAATGGCGACGAGGTCATGTCGCTTGGTGCGGACACGCCTACGCTGCTGCGCATCAAGGTGCTCTGCTACGCCTAGCGTCAGACGTTGCCGAGAGACCGATTGAAAGGAGACACGCCATGTCGGCATTTCCCAAGGGCTTTTTGTGGGGCGCAGCAACGAGTGCGTTCCAGTACGAGGGCGCAGCCACCGAAGGTGGCAAGGGCTGGAACACCGCAGACGAGCGCTGCAGGCTTCGCGCGGCCAACCAGGCCGACGCGAGTGTTGCCGCTGACGGCTACCACTATCTGGAGGAGGACGTGGCCCTCATGCGCGAGCTAGGGCTCACGTCGTATCGCTTCTCCATCTGCTGGAGCCGCGTCATCCCTGACGGTGACGGCGAAGTGAATGAGAAAGGTGTGTCCTACTACCTGCGACTTCTCGAGCTGCTGAACGAAGCGGGCATCGAGCCCGTGGTCACGCTCCTGCACTTTGACATCCCGTGGGCGTTGGTCGCGCGTTACGAGGGTTTTGTTGACCGCCGCGCCGTCGACGCCTTCGAGCGCTACTGCCGCGTGTGCTTTGAGCGCTTTGGGCACCTTGTGAGCTGGTGGATCACCATCAACGAGCAGAGCGTGATGTGCTTTGCCACCTCGATGCTGGGTCTCAAGGACGATGACCCGGACCTTGCACGCAAGTCGGTGCAGGCAAACTATCACATGTACCTTGCCAATGCGCGTGCCGTTGCCGCATGCCACGAGCTGTGCCCAAGCGCCAAGATTGGCCCGGACGTGTCGTACCCCACGCTCTACCCCATGACCTGCGCCCCGGAGGACGTGCGAGCCGCCTACGACATCGAGGAGGAGGTTGCCTACGCTCCCATGGAGACCTACGTCTACGGCACCTTCCCCAAGTGGCTACTCAACAAGTGGGAGGCGGCTGGGACAATGCCTGCGCGTGAGCTTGGTGACGACGCCATCCTCAAGGCCGGTAGCTGTGACTTCTTGGGTGTGAACTGGTACCAGACCAATGTGGTGAGCGTCGCGGGCTCAGGGAGCGTCCTCAACATGGGCACGGCCATGGGCGCTCGCAACCCCTACCTCGAGTACACCGAGTGGGGCTGGAGCTATGACCCGAGTGGCCTGCACATCGCCCTTCACGAGTGCTGGGCGCGCTTCCGCAAGCCCATCATGATCTGCGAGAACGGCTGGAGCGAGCGCGAGGAGATCGCCGAGGACGGCTGCGTGCACGACCCCAAGCGCGTCGACTACCTGCGCGATCACGTGCGCGAGATGGCACTGGCGCTGGAGGACGGCATCGACCTCGTGGGCTACCAGCACTGGAGCTTCGTCGACCTGCTTTCCAGCTCGGACGGCTTCAACAAGCGCTATGGCCTGGTGTTCGTGGACCGTACGGACTTCGATGAGAAGGAGTGCCGCCGCATCCCCAAGGACAGCTTCTATGCGTATCAGCAGATCATTGCCAAAGCGCAGGATTCATAGCTCTCGTGGAAGATACTCCACAGCCACTTCAGGCTCGAACTCCAGCAAGCTTTCGATAGGACAGTTGAGCACCATGGCCAGCCGCCTCAACGACTGACCGCTTGCCTTGTTGAGGCTGTTGACGCGCTGCTCGTAGGCCTGGATTGACTTGAGCCCCACCCCGGAGGCATGCGCTAGCTCGCTCTGCGAAAGACCATGCAACGTACGGAGTCGCGCGAGGTTGGTCTGTGGCGGCTTGGACTCCACAAGAAGCTGGTCGAGCTGATCTATGAAGACGCTGGAATCCGCTTCGTGCAGGGGATAGTACAGGTCTGCGACACGTTCGAACGATACGCGCGCAAATACATCGGCAAAACAGCACCCCCGCTCCCACTGGTAGCGCGCAAGCATCTGGCCGGCCCAGTATTCTGGCGACAAGCCCCGCCCATAGGTGGGATTGGACTCCTCGTCAAGCAGACCACAGAACCCAAGCGCCTCACAAGCCACATCGAGCCCCGACATACCCGCCACGACACGAGGATTGCCTCGCTCGAACTGCTGCGCAAGCCCCGACTGGACGAAGGCATGAGCAAACATGCTCCCAGACACAGCGCAGTCATAGACTGCATAGTCGAAGGCGTTGGCAAGGCAGACCTCGGCATCAGCGAGATATACGCGGTTGTAGGCGTGGGTCATCGGAGGTCATTTCCTCTCGTAGAATATCGAGGACGAACAAATCAGACAGTGATGGTTGCTGACGTTCAAGCAGCTCATAGAAGCCAGTCCGAGCCTTTTCGTCGCGGCTGGTGAACCGAGGATAGTAGCGCTCTGCAGGCGCGATCTCGTAACCCTCAAAGGCGAGTTGGCTGAAGGCCTTCCCTGAGACAAGCACTGTCTGCTCCCCAAGGTCCCCCAGAACAAGCGCCTCCTCGAGCGCCGAGAGCGGCAGGGCATTCTCGATAAACGAGCGGATGTAGCTGAAATAGGAATCGTCCGCACGATACCCCACCACAACATCAACGCCCGAAAGGTTTGGGCAGAATCGTTTGACAAGTTGCTCGCGCGCCAGCGCCGCCGTAGGAAGTCGCAGGTCAAAGTGACGGTTCTTGAGGAGCAGAGCGACCCACTCGAGCGTGCCGTGAGTACCATCGAGCAGGTCGAGCACCACAAGACCATCCCTCCAAAGCGTGTACTCATTAACGAAGCCATCGTTTCCACGTTGGCAGGCCCACTCGCCTGCAAGGTCGCGCTTGCGCGTTGTATAGAAGCCTCGGCCATAGTCATTATGCGGACGTGCCAGCGAGAGACTCGGATGGGCGATCACGCGAGATGAGCCGTGATAGAGACTGATTGTTGCCATGGTCCTCCCATCACAATAGGACTTCAAGACAGTATCCTATCACAATGGGATAGCACAGGACGGCACCTCATCCCACGGTCGAGTATCATGATTTGGATAGTCGAGAAACGTTGGAAGGGACCCCCATGACACTCTCACTCGCCCCCATCTTCGCCAGCGGCATGGTCTTGCAGCGCGAGCTGCCGATATATGTCTGGGGCACGACGGATCCTGGTGCCTGCGTTGACGTACGCATTCAAGGCCAGTCCGCGTCTGCCCGAGCCGACGATCGCGGCCAGTGGCGCTGCACGCTCGCTCCGCTGCACGCCTCCGAAGCCGAGAAGCTGGAAGTTGTTGCTGGCAACGAGCGCATCACTCTCACCGACGTGGCCGTGGGCGAGGTCTTCATAGCGGGCGGCCAGTCCAACATGGAGTTCTGGATGCGCTACGACAAGGAGGTGGAGGACTACCGCCCCACCTGCGCCAACCCGCGCATCCGCTTCTACGACCAGCCCAAGTGCTCCTACCCCGGGCAGACGGATGACTTCGACTACTCCAAGGTCGGCATCTGGCGCAAGGCAACGCCCGAGGACCTCGACTACTTCTCTGCTGTGGGCTACTACTGTGCCCGCGGCCTCGAGATGGTGCTTGACGTGCCCGTGGGAATCGTGGGATGTAACTATGGTGGCACCACCTCCGCTGCCTGGATGACACCCGAGCATGCGCGTGCCGTGCAGCCCGAGCTTGCAGCTGCCTTTGACGCAAAGCTTCAGGGGCTTCCCTACGAGGAGCTGCTGGCGCACGGGCGCGTCAATGCAGCCAAGAATGACAAGGGCTACGCCATCTGGCCCGCTTGGAACGAGTTCTTCCTGCCGCAGACGCCAACCATGGACGAGGTCAAGGCCTTCATGGAGGCCGAAGCGCAAAAGGCATCCGGACCAGCCGACGTGGGCGGACTCGAGATCGATGGCGCACAGGCTGGCGACGCGGGCGACCCACAGGTCCATCCGGGCATGATGACCCCCACCAAGGAGGCCCCGGGCGCGCTCTTCACCTACATGGTGCTACCCATCGCGGGCTTTGCCGCACGTGGTGTGCTGTGGTACCAGGGCGAGAGCGACGACGAGATCGACGGCGCCCAGTGGCGCCATGAGGAGGCACTGCGCACCGTCATCGCCGACTGGCGCGATGCGTGGCAACGCCCCGACCTGCCCTTCCTGATAGTCCAGCTGCCGGGCTTTGGCGACTGGATGGGCATGGGACCCAACGACTACGTGACCATCCGCGCCTGTCAGCAGAAGGTGGCCGACACCGACGAGCACGTGTGGCTCTGCTCGGCAAGCGACATGGGCGACAAGCACGACATCCACCCCAAGGAGAAGAAGCCCATCGGTGAGCGTCTGGCCCTCTTGGCGATGAACCACCTGCTGGGAATGCCGGTGCCCGCAGATGCTCCGCGCTGTGTTGGCGCCGAGCGCAAGGGCTCGTTCGTCATCCTGCACTTTGACAAT
>JAGAVX010000047.1 GCA_017941705.1 Atopobiaceae bacterium | reverse complement strand
GCCGCCGTCAAGAGCTTCCTGGACGCCTGCCTCGGAGAGGTCGACATCGGTCCAACCGGTGAACAGGTTGGCCTTGTTCCACTCGCTCTCGCCGTGACGGATGATAACAAGGTGCATCAGGTTGTCTTCGGCCATAGGTGGTTCCTTTCTCGAATGTCCCATGGGAACTACACGTACTTGCCCGGATTCTAACCCACTTCGAGCACAAGGACTGCCGTGGGTGCCGTGCATTCAGGCGACTAGTTTGAATACGTCGGTCTTTGGAGGAATCCGCACATGGGAGCGGCGGCTGCGAGGGACCATGCGCGCGATGAGTTCCCGCGTCCGGCCCAGCGGCCGGTCTGCTCATTTCTTTCTTTATGCGGATGCCGAATGGGTTACAGATGCGAAACGTAAACGGTACTGCAACTATTGAAGGCCCGCCGTGCGTATATCATGGGTAGCTGATTATGGGACGGGTACAGGGAGGACTGTCACATGAGCGGCAACCACGAGATCGATTTTGTTCTCCGCACGGTGGAGAAGCGCGACATACGATTTATCAGGCTTTGGTTTACTGACGTGCTGGGAAACCTCAAGTCGTTCTCCATCTCCTCGGAGGAGCTGGAGGAGGCATTCGAGGAGGGCATTGGCTTTGACGGCTCGTCCATCGAGGGCTTCACTCCCATGGAGGAGTCGGACATGCTGGCCTATCCCGACGCCAGCACGTTCACCGTCCTTCCGTGGCGCCCTGCCGAGAAGGGCGTTGCACGCATGTTCTGCGACGTGCGCACGCCGTCTCGCGAACCATTTGACGGCGATCCCCGTTCGTGCCTGCGGACGCTTTTCCGCAAGGTGGACGAGAAGGGTTACGTGCTCAACGTCGGGCCCAAGATCGAGTACTTCTACTTTGGGAACAACGTCGATCCCGTGCCCCTGGACTTTGCCGGCTACTTTGACCTTACCTCGTCGGACGTGTCCACCGACCTGCGTCGCGAGACCACGCTCATGCTCGAGCGCATGTCCATCCCGGTCGAGTACTCGTTCCACTCCAATGCCCCCTCGCAGAACTCGGTCGAGCTGCGCTACACCGAAGCCGTGAGCTGCGCGGACAACATCATGACTGCGCGCCTGGTCATCCGGCAGGAGGCCTTTGCCAACAATATGTTCGCGTCGTTCATGCCCAAGCCTCTCACCGAGTATTCCGGGTCGGGCATGTTCCTCTACCAGTCACTCTTTGACCACGAGGGAACCAACCTCTTCTGGGCGCCCAAGGAGTCACATCCCGCGCACCTCTCCGAGCTGGCTCAGCACTATGTGGCAGGCCTGCTCAAGTACGCGCCTGAGTACGCGCTGGTCACCAACCCCACCGTCAACTCCTACAAGCGCCTGGTAAACAACGGCGAGGTGCCTGTCTACGCCACGTGGGGTCGCAAGAACCGTTCGGCGCTTGTGCGTATTCCTACGCACAAGCCGGGCAAGCACAACTCCACACGCGTCGAGCTGCGTAACCCCGACCCGACGGCGAATCCGTACCTGGCGCTGGCAGTGACGCTTGCTGCCGGTGTCCGTGGCATCGAGGAGGGGCTGGCGCTTCCCGAGGAGATGAGCGGCAACTACCTTGACCTGAGCGAGTGCGAGGCCGCTGCGCGTGGCATTGCACGCCTGCCCCATACGCTAGGCGAGGCGATCGAGCGCTTCGAGGGCAGTGAGCTCATGCGCGAGACGCTCGGTGAGCACATCTTTGAGTATCTGGTTGCCGCAAAGCGTCGCGAATGGGCCGAGTACTGCACGACCGTGACTGATTGGGAGCGCAAGCGTTACTACAATGGCCTGTAAGGTTGATTCTGCCTTAGCGGAACCCTAGGCAAGACGAGCTTGTAGGTGCTTTTTTGACCGTGGTGTCAAAAGGGCACCTACAAGTAGTTTTGTAGGTGTGTTTTGGGACCAAAATCAGGTGATACATTTTACAAGGCCCCAAATACTGCATACAACCTGTCACAGAGGCCGCAAATCCGAAAAATAGACACCTGCAAAATGAATCGTATGCACCGTCGATGGCGGTGATGAGGTGCTCTTAATAATAAAGAAATTGATATACTGACAAACCATATTGTAGGTGCCTGATTACTGCATAATCAGGCTCTTTTCTATCTTGTAGGTAGTTTTTTAGGAAGTCGATCAGTATGCGCTTGTTTTGGCACCAAAAACGCACCTACAAAGTAGGTTGTAGGTGCGTTTTTTCGAGGTGCTCAGAAAAGGCGCATACAAACGCGCGCCTGGCTCCTTACGCCTATGGTTGAGCAAGAACCTGCGCCTTTGTCATCCTCGGCTGGTGGCATACGGTCAGTATCGTATGCGCAAAGCATAGAGCAATCGGGAGATTCTATGCACAAAGCTTACAAAACAAAGGCTTCTGTATCCGAATTATGTATCAGGTTGATAAACATGCGGCCGTTTTGGCCCCTTTAGTTAGATAAAGCGTCATGATTGAAGTCCCTATAAAGGGGTTCCATCAATGGCGAAATCGTCCAGAAGGAATCGGTACACCCGCCGTCCTCAAACGGGCACCGCCACATGCATCTCAAGGAAGGGGATATTCCATGAGCAAGTCAACCATCACCCGTCGCAGCTTCATCGGTGCTGCATCTACATCAATGCTCGGTCTTGTCCTGACCGCCTGCGGCGGCTCGTCCGGTTCCACCGGCGCTACCGCCACTGATGCAGCCGCAAGCGCCGACTACACCCTCATCACTCCCGGCAAGCTCACTTGCGTCTCCGACATGGCGTTCCCACCCATGGACTACATGGAGGGCGACACCTACACTGGCTACGAGGTCGAGCTGATGGAGGCCATTGCCACAAAGATGGGTCTCGAGATCGCCTGGCTGCCTCCCACGAAGTTCGACACGATCATCCCGCTCATCAAGCAGGGCGGCAAGGCCGACGTGGGTGCTTCCAGCTTCACCATCACCGACGAGCGCAAGGAAGAGATTGACTTCAGCGATTCCTACCTCGACTCCAACCAGGGCGTCGCGACGCTCAAATCCGCAGGTGTCAAGAGCGAGGAAGACCTGAACGTCGAGGGCAAGAAGATCGGCGTCCAGTCGGGAACGACTGGCGAGATGTGGGCCAAGGAGAACCTCACCAACGCCACGATCGTGCCGCTTGATGACCCAGTCCAGGCCATGTCGGGCATGAGCACCGGTCTTTATGACGCCGTTGCCGCCGACCTTCCCGTCATGAGCTACCTGTGTGCCCAGTCCTACACCGACTGCGAGGTCTCCATCGAGATCCCGACTGGCGAGCAGTACGGTCTGGTCGTTTCGAAGGACAACCCCGGCCTCACCGCAGCGCTCAACGAGGCGTATGCGGCGGTGGTCGCAGATGGTACCGAGGCTGAGCTCCAGAAGAAATGGTTTGGTGCTGAGCTTTAAAGTTTGCTAACGTTTACAATATGGCTGGCGCATCCCGCGCCAGCCACAAGTGTGTCCTAGGACGCATAGTGAAAGGAAGAGATCATGAGCATGCTTTCTCGTCGCCAGTTCGTCCAAGGTGGGTCAGTCGTTGCCGCCATGCTGCTCGCAGGATGCGGCTCGTCGTCCTCTGGCGCCGACGCCTCCAGCGCCCCTGCGGACGGTGAGTACAAGCTGGTCAATGAGGGGAAGCTCACCTGCATCTCCAACCTGTTCTTCCCGCCGTTCGAGTCGATGAACGAGGCGTCGGGCGAGCCCGAGGGCTTTGACATCGATGTCTCGAAGGAGCTTGCCAAGCACATGGGCCTCGAGATCAACTGGCTGCCCAGCCAGGACTTTGACACGCTGGTGCCCACCATCAAGCAGGGCGGAAAGGCCGATATCGCCATCGCGGGCATGACCATCACCGACGCCCGCAAGGCCGAGGTGGACATGTCCGAACCCTACGTCGACTCCAACCAGTCCATCGTCGTCAAGTCAGGGTCGACCGAGACGGCCGAGACGCTGGATGACGCCAGCAAGACCATCGCCGTGCAGGGTGGCACGACTGGTGCCGACTGGGCCGACGAGAACCTTCCCAACGCCACCAAGAAGCGCCTGTCCACCATCATCGACGCGATGAGCGGTTGCCAGTCTGGTCTCTATGACGCCGTGGTCTGTGACCTTCCGGTCTCTAGCTATCAGATCAAGGAGTCTTACACCGACCTGCAGATCATCGAGGAGATCCCCACAGGCGAGCAGTATGGCATTGCCATTTCCAAGGACAACCCCGGCCTGACCGCCGCCGTCAACGCAGCTCTTGCCGAGATGGAGGAGGACGGCACGATGGCAGCCATCGAGATGGAGTGGTTCGGTTCCGAGATCTAGTCGCAATGCCCACATTGTGACAGGCATACGTGGCTGCGGGTCTCCAAGTTAGCTTGTGGATCCGCAGCCATGCACGTTAGGGAGGAGTCAAGATGAGTCTTCGCAAAAGGAGCGAGAGAAGGGGTGCGGTGGCCATCGTCACAACGCTGATGCTGGCACTCTCGCTTGCGATGCCCACTTCCGCGCTCGCGCTTACGACCAACAAGGCAACGGCACGTCCCAACGAGGACGGCGGCTCGAGCGTCATCGGCGGTCTCGACACACGTCTGACGTGGGAGGGTACCGTCGAAGAGGGCGAGGAGGTCACCGAGGTCACTCTCATGCTTCCCGATGACGGCACCTTTGACGGCGCAACCACCAAGATCACGGTCCTGGACGGTCTCAAGCGCGCAAAGCTCGAGGGGGAGGCTGTGGCAAACGGCTCGCAGCTCACGGTGACGTTCAAGGAGCCCGCAACAGCTGGCTACCTGCTGCGCCTCGAGGTCGAGGGCATGCGGTTCCCCTCCGAGGGCGGCGACATCGTGGTGAGTGGCTCCTATGTCAACCAGGCGGGCGAGCAGACCCTTGCCGACTCCAAGCCAATCAAGACCATCGCCAACACCCCGCTCCAGGCGCTCGTTGCCCAGCTCGACGAGGCTCCGTGGGTGCAGGCATGGAACTCCAATCCCTTCCTGGGAATGTTCTTCAAGCCGCAGCTCCTGGCCACGGCGTTTGCCACACTGGTGCCCGGCTGGCTGCTGTGCCTGCTCATCGTGGTCATCGCCTATCCGTTTGCCATTGTGCTGGGCCTCGTGTTTGCCCTCATGAAGATCTCCAAGCATCGCCTGCTGCGCTTCATCTCGACTCTCTACATCAACGTGCTGCGCGGCACGCCGCTCTTCCTGCAGATCTACATCATGTTCTTTGGCCTGCCGATGATGAACATCAACATCGACAACAACGTGCTGGGCGTCATCGTCATTGCCATCAACGCGTCGGCCTACCTCGCCGAGATCTTCCGTGCGGGCATCCAGTCGATTCCGCAGGGCCAGTACGAGGCGGCCTCGAGCCTTGGCATGAACTACTTCCAGACGATGTTCTCGATCATCCTGCCTCAGACCATCCGTCGCGTCATCCCCACGGTGACCAGCGACTTCATCACGTCCTACAAGGACACCTCGCTGCTGTCGTCGGTCGGCGTCATGGAGCTGATGATGTTTGCCAAGAACCTCACGTCGGTGTCGGGCAACATGACGCCGTACGTGGCTGCAGCCATCTTCTACCTCGTCGTCACCCTGCCGCTGATCAAGGTCGTCAGCATCGTGGAGGAGCGTATCGCAAACTCCGAGCGTGGTGGCGGCCCGCGTCCCAAGGGCAAGAATGCCGCAAAGGCCGCCGAGGCCTCGAACGGGGCCAAGCTCAGCGGGCTTGCCGTGCATGCCCAGGCACTTGACGACGAGCACGCGTACGATTCTGCCATGGGTCAGATGACCCCGAGCTATGCATCGGAGGTGTAGCAGATGTTTGGCAAGAAGAACGACCCCATGACCAAGTTTGACGTCCCGCCCGCGATGGATGCCAACGAGGCCGCCCGCATTGCCTTCGACCATGATCTACCGCTTTCCAAGCACCACTTTGTGGAAGGCGAGCATCCGGTGGTGCGCATCGAGCACCTCATGAAGACTTTCGACGGTGAGACGCAGGTGCTGCGCGACGTCAACCTGAATGTCTGGAACGGCGAGATCGTCGTGGTCCTGGGTCCGTCCGGCTCCGGCAAATCGACCATGCTGCGCTGCATCAACCTGCTCGAGACGCCGACGGCAGGCCATATCCTCATCGATGACGGCGAGATTACCGGCAAGAGCTCCAAGGAGGTCGGCATCATCCGTCGCGACCTCGGCATGGTGTTCCAGAGCTTCAACCTCTTCCCGCACCTCACGGCCAAGGAAAACGTCATGATCGGCCAGACCAAGGTGCTCAAGAAGAGCAAGGAGGAGGCCGAGGCGGAGGCCATCAAGCAGCTGACGGCGGTCGGCTTGGCGGATCGCGCCGACTACAAGCCGCCACAGCTGTCGGGTGGTCAGCAGCAGCGCGTCGCCATCGCTCGTGCTGTCGCCATGCATCCCAAGGTGCTGCTCTTTGACGAGCCGACGTCGGCGCTCGACCCCGAGCTGGTCCGCGACGTTCTGGGCGTCATGCGCGAGCTCGCGCTTCATGGTGACATGACCATGATCGTGGTCACGCACGAGATGGGCTTCGCTCGCGACGTGGGCGACCGCGTGGTCTTCATGGAAGGTGGCGTGGTGGTTGAGCAGGGTCTGCCAGAAGACGTCTTCGACAACCCGCAACACGAGCGCACCAAGCAGTTCCTCGGATCCATCAAGTAGCGATCAAAGACGCTGGCCTGCCTTCCTTGGGCGGGCCAGCTTGCATTCCGCAGTGTTGTCCCGGGGAGTAAATGTGCCAAGACTGGAGATTCCACGGCTAAGGCACTGCAGACGCAGGCGATGCTTAGTTGCAGGTATTTACGAAAGCGAGTTTTGGCCCCGCGCAGGTAGTTGCCGTGCGGGGTCAATTGTGTTTGGCGCTTTGGTTGCGTTGTGAAGGGTGGATATTCAAATGTGTGACTTGTCAATCCATCCTAGTTTTGTGCTAGTCTTTTAAAGTTGTAATGGGTTGTATTGGCATTTGATTCTTTTGGCAAGGAGCCAAGGATGCATCATAAGAACATCCTGCTTATAGCCCGAACCTCGCGCTTCTACGAGCGGATGGGGGAGCTCAAGCACGCTCTCGACGCCTCGATTCTTCCCGCCACGCCCCAGACCTTTCAGCAGGCTATTTCAGCCGGTCAGGACTTTGATTTGGTCATTCTCGACCTTGACGGCCTCGAGCAGGACACGCTCAACGCCGTCGACTCGTATGTGGCCGACAATGGCTTCATTCCCACGCTGTTCATTCAGGATGAGGACAAGCTTTCCAACCTGCACATGCCTGCACAGGGGCGCAACGACTTCGTCCTGGCATCGGCTGGCAAGGCCGAGTTCGCCGTCCGTTGTGCGCTGCTGCTGTGGCCGGGCGAGGAGAGCGCGTCGGCTGACATAGTGACCGTCGACAACATGACCATCAATCTGGCAACCTACCAGGTGTACATCGACAGCAATCCCGTCGACCTCACCCTCATGGAGTACTCGCTGCTCTCGTTTTTGGCCACGCACCCGTCGCGTGCCTACTCGCGCGAGACGCTGCTTCACCGCGTGTGGGGCTTCGAGTATTGTGGCGGTACGCGTACGGTTGACGTGCACATCAGACGCGTGCGTTCCAAGGTGGGGCCGCAGGTGGCTGCCCACATCGTGACCGTTCGCGGTGTCGGATACCTCTTCAAGCTTTAGCGACAGGCCCTCCGGGGCCTGTTCCTTTGTGCGTGCGAACGGGATGAGCTGCGATTTCAGGTAACTCATAGGCTTGTCACGCTTGCGTGACATTTGCGTTCTGGCGTCTCTCGCCCCTCATTAGGGGTACATTCAAGTACGTATCCAATCGCATTGCATTGGATTGTACGAAAGGAAGGCAAAGCAATGGATGAGATCAATAACACTGGCCGTCCCCCCATGCCCTTCTCGGAGGATGAGTATCAACAGACCATGGAGTCCCCGGCGGTGGAGACGACCCGTCTGCCCAACTATGCGGACGATGCTCGCAGCTACGTGCCCGACGTATCGGCGCCCATCGTGCAGGCTCAGCCACAGCAGGCCAAGGGCGGCAACATGAAGTCGCTGCTTGTGGGTCTTGCGGGTGGCGCCGTGAGCGCCCTTGCCGTCTCGCTCGCATTGAATGCCGCTGGCATTGGCGGAGCTGCTCAGACCAAGGTCATCCAGACCACCGAGAGCGCTGCCGGTCAGACCATCTCCATCAACGCGACGACTGAGGATGCGACGGTAGCCAAGGCTGTGGCAGCCAAGGCCCTTCCGTCGGTTGTGTCGGTGTACGTCTCGTCGAGCGTGGGCGCGGGCCTCGGGTCCGGTGCGATCCTTGATACCGACGGCAACATCATTACCAACTACCATGTGGTCGAGGGGGCCGAGTCGATCTCGGTGACCATCGGCGGCAAGAGCTACGACGCGACGCTCGTAGGCACCGATCCTTCGTCCGACCTTGCGGTCGTCAAGGCTGAGCTCAACGGTGACGCAGTGACCCCCATCGAGGTCGGCGACTCCGATGCGCTCGTCGTGGGCGACTGGGTCATGACCATCGGCAGCCCCTTTGGCCTCGACCAGTCCGTGTCTGCCGGCATCGTGAGCTCGCTCTCGCGCAACCAGCTCATGCAGTCTGCTGCGGGCAACACCCTTTACACCAACCTGATCCAGACTGACGCCTCGATCAACCCAGGCAATTCTGGTGGAGCTCTGGTCAATTCCGAGGGCAAGCTCGTGGGCATCTCGACGCTGTTCTCGTCTGACACGCAGTCGTTCGCGGGTATTGGCTTTGCGATTCCGGGCAACTACGCCATCGATGTCGCAAACAAGATCATCGCGGGCGAGCAGGTGACCCATGCCTACATCGGCCTTTCGATGCAGACGGTCAACGCGCAGAACGCACAGCAGTACCACCTCTCCGTCAATCAGGGTGCCTATGTCGCCGAGGTCGCCGAGGGCGGTCCTGCCGCAGCGGCTGGTCTGCAGGAGGGCGACATCATCACGCGCCTTGGCGGCGAGGAGATCACCTCAGCCGACGGCATGATCCTGGCCGTGCGCGGCCACAAGATCGGCGAGACCGTCGACATCACCTTCATGCGTGGCACCGAGGAGATGACGGCGCAGGTGACCTTTGGTGACGATGCCGAGCTCCAGAAGCTGCAGAAGGAGCAGCTCGAGCAGCAGCAACAACAGATGCAGCAGGATGAGAGCTATGGCCTCATCGGCGGGCCTGAGGATCAGTATGACCAGTATGGCTACCCCGACTACCAGAACGACGTCACCTACGAGGACATCCTCGAGTACCTCTTCAACAACAACCACGGTGGCTCGTACCGCGTGCAGTAGAGGGTAAAAGCGCGGATCATAATCGCAGCAGACAGGCCGCTGGCAAGCTCGCAAGGGCATGCCGGCGGCCTCGCCACGTGCGGGCTGTTGCCCCGGGGACACGCCCCTAGGCCGCATTTCTGTGGTCTAGGGGCGTGTCCCGGGGCAACAGTCGGACAGCCAAGTGAGATTCACGTCCCGTAAAGTGATTGACGGATACCCCCCATGGGTATATTGTGCCTATGGGAACGAAAGGGGAAACCATGCCAGATTGCTGCCATGCCAAGCACACGCCAAGGAGCGACGAACTCAAGAAGGACGTGACGCGCCGGCTCAACAGGGCGATCGGCCAGCTCAACGGCGTGAAGAGCATGGTCGTGGATGACAGGTACTGCGGCGATGTGCTCATGCAGCTCGCCGCCGTCCAGAGCGCGCTCAAGTCGGTCTCGCGCATCGTGCTGCAAGACCACCTCGAGACCTGCGTGGTCGAGCGCGTGCAGGATGGTGATACCGAGGTCATCGAGGAGCTCATGGCACTCCTCAAGCAATTCTCGTAGGCATTGGCCCCACATGGGTGGTATCGGCACCCTTCGCGAGGAATGTCGGTCACAGACGGGATTCAACCATGAAAGAGACTTTTGACATAACGGGTATGACCTGCGCAGCATGCTCGGCGCGCGTGCAGAAGGCGGCGGGGGAGGTCGCCGGCGTAACCGAGGCGAACGTCAACCTGCTCAAGAACAGCATGGAGCTGGTCTATGACGGAGACCCACAGACGGTGACGGCCGTATGCGCGGCAATCGACAAGGCGGGCTATGGGGCCCATCCCCGGACGGTGCGCACGGGGGCATCTCGCGAGGATGCGGGAACCGATGTGGTGCAGCAGGCCATCGACGAGAAGAAGCGCCAGCTCATCGTATCAGCGGCGCTCTCCATACCGCTCTTCTACATCGCCATGGGCCCCATGTTCGGCTGGCCGCAGATACCCGCGCTCGCGGGTGGCGAGGGCATGATGGCCAACGCGCTGACGCAGCTGCTGCTGAGCATGACCATCCTCTTCGTCAACCGCCACTACTTTATCTCGGGTTTCAAGACGCTGGCTCACGGTGCGCCCAACATGGACTCGCTCATTGCCATCGGATCGGCGGCCAGCGCGGCGTTCAGCATCGTGAATACCTACCGCATGGCCTTCGCCCTGGGTGCGATGGACATGCAGACGGCCCACGAGGCGATGCACGGGCTCTACTTTGACTCGGCGGGTATGATCTTGACCCTCATCACGCTGGGCAAGTACTTCGAGGCGCGAGCCAAGGGCCGTACGACCAGCGCAATCACGGCGCTCATGGACCTCGCGCCCAAGACCGCGACGGTCGTGCGCGACGGTGTCGAGGTCACCATCCCCAGCGAGGACGTGCAGGTGGGCGACCGTGTCATCGTGCGCGCGGGGGAGTCCGTCCCCGTCGACGGCGTGGTGGTCGAGGGAAGCGCGCTCGTGGACGAGAGTGCCATCACGGGCGAGTCGGTTCCCGTCGAGAAGCGCGTCGGTGACCGGGTCACCGGCGCCACGGTCAGCAACCATGGCTGGTTTGCCATGGAAGCCCGCGCGGTGGGCGACGACACGACGCTCGCCGGCATCATCCGCCTCGTCGACGAGGCGACAGGATCCAAGGCTCCCATCCAGCGGCAGGCCGACACCATCGCGGGTGTCTTCGTGCCCATCGTGCTGGGCATCGCCACCGTCACGCTGGTCGCATGGCTCGTCATGTCGCATGACTTTGCCACGGCGCTGACCCATGCGATCTCGGTCCTCGTCATCTCGTGCCCGTGTGCGCTCGGCCTGGCTACTCCGACTGCCATCATGGTGGGTACGGGCCGCGGGGCCGCCAACGGGATCCTCATCAAGAACGCGGAAGCACTCGAGACCGCCTGCAACCTGACGACCATCGTGCTCGACAAGACGGGGACGATCACCGAGGGAGCCCCGAGAGTGACCGACGTGCTGCTCGCCGATGGCGTGACGGACGTCGAGCTGCTGTTTGAGGCCGTGGCGCTCGAGCGCAAGAGCGAGCATCCACTGGCGGTAGCGATCTGCACCTACGGCGACCAGCAGGCGCCTCGCATCGACAAGGGGTCCTACGTCAGGGACTTCCGCCAGATAGAGGGCGGAGGGCTGCGCGCGCTCGTCAACGGCCGTGAGGTGCTTGCGGGCAATGCGGTCCTGATGGAGAGCCAAGGGGTGGACATCAGTTCACTGCGCGGGCGTGCCGAGGCGCTCGCGGACGAGGCGAAGACCCCCATCTACATAGCGGCTCGTGGTTCGCTCATGGGCGTGATCGCGGTGGCCGACGCCGTGAAGGCAACCAGTGCCGACGCCATCGCGCGACTGCATGCCATGGGGCTTCGGACCGTCATGCTTACGGGCGACCAGGAGCGCACGGCCACCGTGGTCGCGCGCATGTGTGGCGTCGACGAGGTGGTCGCCGGCGTGCTTCCCAGCCAGAAGGAGCAGAAGGTGCGCTCGCTGCAGGACGCTGGAGAGCGTGTGGGCATGGTGGGTGACGGCATCAACGACGCACCGGCCCTTGCCCGTGCCGACGTGGGCATCGCCATCGGCGCGGGAACCGACGTCGCCATATCGTCGGCGGACATCGTGCTCATGCATTCAGACCCCCGCGACGTGGCGACAGCCATCGAGCTTTCCCGCGCGACCATGCGCACCATCAGACAGAACCTCTTTTGGGCGCTCTTTTACAACGCGATCTGCATTCCCATAGCAATGGGCGTGCTCAGCCCCCTTGGCATCACGCTCAATCCCATGATCGGCGCAGCGGCAATGGGCTTCTCGTCGGTCTTCGTGGTGAGCAACGCCCTGAGGCTGCGCACCTGGAAGCCAAGCAATGGGCCCGTGTCATCCGCAGCAGTATCACCGCAGGTCAAGCAAGCAAGCCAGGACCCTGGCGAGACAGAAGGAGAAGAAGAGATGAAGACCAAGAAGCTCAATGTCGAGGGCATGATGTGCGAGCACTGCGTTGCCCATGTGACCAAGGCGCTCGAGGGCGTGAAGGGCGTGAAGGGAGTCCGCGTGAGCCTCGATGCGGGCACGGCCGAGGTCGACGCAGGCATGCTCGTGAGCGACAAGGCCCTTGTCGCGGCCGTCGAGGAGGCGGGCTACAAGGCGACTATGGCCTAGCCAGATCGCCTCCGCACGACGAAGCCGTACGATTGCGGCCCATGGCTGGCGCTCATTTCTGCCGGTCATGGGTCGCAAGCCAGATCATACCTTGCGTTACGTTTGCGTGTCATGGGTAGCAATAGGACCCATAAGATGCACTATTGATGCACTTGGATGGTACATTCAGCTTGACACCTGACATGGCACAGGTGCCCGCCCTACTGGCCCCTCACCATGTAGGGCCTGAGCGCTCGGGTGGCCCGACCCGAGCCTCTCCTCGAATGTGGGGCCGCGCGTTTCGTGCGACCCCACATGCTTTGCAAGGCGCAATCGACCGAGGCTGCGATATCGACCTATACTGCTAAGGCGAGAGGAGGGGACCGATGTCGCACGAAACCCTGTTTGCGCTCAATGTGACCATGGAGATGCTTGCCCTCGCCATTGCCCTCGTGCTGCTTGTGGGCATGGCGCACGGCGCCACGCTAAAGAAGCGGCGGCTGCTCATTGCCGCGATATGCCTGCATGCCTTCGCGACGGCATGCTCGCTTGCCGCTATGGCCATCGATGGGCACCCCGGTTCCGCGGCGCGCGTTGTCCTCGAGGTCACACGCCTTGCCGCCAACGTTCTTGATGTCTTTACGAGCGTGGCCATCATGCTGTACGTGTACTCGGACGCCTCGGCGGAGCCCATACGCGACCCCCGTGCCAACAACATAACCAGGGCGCTCTTCGTCCTCAATGGCATGAACGTGCTGGCGTGTGTCACAAACCCCCTGACGGGCCTGTACTATCACTACGACGCGAACAACACCTTTGTGCCGAGCGGGGCCGGGTTCGTCTACGATGCGTTCTTTCTGCTGCAGGCAATCGGCATGATTCCCGTGGTGGTCAGGCTCAAGGGAAAGCACGGACTTGTGACCACGGCCCGCCTGGTGCTGTGCGGATTGCTCACGATGGCGGGCATCGTGTTGGGCGCTCGCTTCCACATCGTGACGCTGGTCTCGTTTTCCGTATCTCTCGTGCTGGTGCTCCTTGCCGTCGGCGTCCAGACCCAGCTCGAGGGCGACCTTGCCGAAGCTCGCGCGGATGCCGCCGAGAGCCGCATGCGCCTGCTCTCCGGCCAGATCCATCCGCACTTCATCTTCAACTCGCTGAGCGCCATAAAGGGCCTCGTGGGCGAGGATCCCGACTTGGCCGAGCGAACGATCCAGGACTTCTCGGACTACCTGCGCAGCCACCTCGACGAGATGTCATCGTCGCGCCTCGTCCCCTTCGAGGAGGAGATGGGGCACGTCAGGCACTACGTCTCGCTCGAGATGGCAGACATGTCATGTCCGATGGAGGTCTCGTACGACCTTGGGGTGACGGACTTCCTCATCCCGCCGCTCACCGTGCAACCGCTGGTCGAGAATGCCATCCGTCACGGCATCCGCACGCACGAGAAGGGTGGCTCCGTACTGGTCAGTACGAAGAGAGCTGGCGGGGGGATCCAGATCGTCGTGCGTGATGAGGGTCTGGGCATGTCGTCGGTGACCGAGCGGCAGCACCATCGTCGCAAAGTGGGTACCGAGAACGTGCGCGAACGAATCGAACGCCAATGCAATGGGACGCTCAATGTCCTGAGCGGTCCCAAGGGCACGACCGCAACCATCACGTTGCCCGAAAGCGAGGCCCTGTGAAGGCACTGATAGTCGATGACAGCCGCTTGGCGGCAAACTCCCTGGTCAAGGTCATGAGTCGCGTGGATGCGCGCATCGAGTGCCAGGTGGCCTCCACCGCTTCAGAGGCGCTGAAGGAGTGCATGGCCTGCCAGTATGACGTGGTGTTTCTCGACATCGAGATGCCCGGCGTCAATGGGCTGGAGCTGGCGAGGCGGCTTAAGGTCGAGACCCCGCTGACCAACGTCGTCTTTGTGACCGGGTACCCCGAGTATGCGCTGGACGCTTGGAATACGCAGGCGAGCGGGTTTTTGGTCAAGCCGGTCGATGACGACGACGTGCGTCGCGCGCTCTCCCTGCTGCGCGTCCCGGTGCGGGAGTTCGAGAAGGGCCTCTTTGTACGCTGCTTTGGCAACTTCGAGGTCTTCTACCAGCTGCAGCCGGTGAGCTTTGAGCGCCAGCAGACCAAGGAGCTCATGGCATACCTTGTGGACCGCAAGGGAGCCCTGGTGACGATGGGGGAGCTGACGGCCGTGCTGTGGGAGGGCAAGCCCGATACGCCGTCGCTCCGCTCGCAGCTCCGAACCCTCATCTCCGACCTGCGCAGGACGATGGAGCGCCTTGGCCACCCCGAGGCGGTGGTCAAGTGCCGCGGGGGCGTCGCCATCAAGCTGGCAGACGACGAATGCGACTACTATGGCTTCGTGCGTGGAAACCCTACGTCAATTAACCAGTACCGCGGCGAGTACATGTGCCAGTACTCCTGGGCGGAGCCCACGGCCGCCCTGCTGGAATCGCTGATCTCCTAGCCGCGACCTGCCTCGGGCGTGCATTGGGGACAGGCACCAATGCACACGCGCGTGCGCCGGGGACAGGCACCAATGCACACGCGCGTGCGCCGGGGACAGGCACCAATGCACACGCGCGTGCATTGGGGACAGGCTTCCCCCGAGGCTGCTCCCAATGCGCGAGAGGTTTTTCTGAGAGGCAGCCGATGTGTCCGCGCGATGCGCTAGAGTCATGACTGTCGCACCAACTCGGCACGTGTGGAGGAGACTATGGCTGACAACGCGCAGATGTCACTGTTCGGCGACTTTCCGGGGGAGGAGCCGGAGCCCGTCGCACAGAATGCGGCGACCACGCCCGCGCTGAGGGCGATCGAGTTGCGTGGCATCCTCGACCATGCCGCCTATCAGTATTACGCGCTCGACGCGCCGGAGCTCACCGACGCCGAGTTCGACCGCTACCTGCAGGAGCTGCTTGCCATCGAGGCGGAGCATCCCGAGCTGGTGACGCCCGACTCGTACACGCAGCGGGTGGGCGGCTACGTGTCGGAGCAGTTCGAGCCGGTCACGCATGCGCAGCGCATGTACTCCATGGATGACGCCATGGGCCTGGACGAGCTGGACGAGTGGCTGGCGCGTACCGACGAGGCGCTTGGCGCGACCGCCGACCGCCCGGTCGCCTATACCTGCGAGCTGAAGATCGACGGTCTGGGCGTGGCGCTCACGTATCGCGACGGGCAGTTCGTGCGTGCGGCAACGCGCGGCGACGGTACCACTGGCGAGAACGTGACCGCCAACGTGCGTACGGTGCGCGATGTGCCGCGCTCGCTTGCCCCTGCCGGCTTGCGGTTGGTCGAGGGCCAGGGCTTTGGGCAGTCGATCGAGGTGCGCGGAGAGGTGTATATGCCCAAGCGCTCCTTCGTGCGGCTCAATGACGAGCGCGACAGCGCCGGGCAGCCCGTGTTCGCCAATCCGCGCAACGCCGCGGCCGGGTCGCTCAGGCAGAAGGACTCACGCATCACGGCCCATCGCGACCTGGCGACGTTCATCTATGCCGTCGCGGACGAGGGCCCCATCGGCGTGACCAGCCAGTGGGAGTTTTTGCAGTGGCTGCGTGACTGCGGCTTCTCGGTCAACCACAACGCAAGGCGCTGCACGAACGCGCGTGAGGTGCACGAGTTCTGCGAGCAGGCGCTGGCTCACCGTGACGAGCTCGACTACGACATCGACGGCGTGGTGGTCAAGGTCGACTCGTTTGCCAGCCAGGACGCGCTCGGGTTCACGGCGCGCGCCCCGCGTTGGGCCATCGCCTACAAGTTCCCGCCCGAGGAGAAGCGGACGGTGCTGCGCGAGATTCGCATCCAGGTGGGTCGCACCGGCGTGCTGACGCCTGTCGCAGAGTTCGATCCGGTGGTGGTGGCAGGCTCGACCATCGCACGCGCGACGCTGCACAACATCGACGAGATCCGCCGCAAGGACGTCCGCGAGGGTGACACCATCGTGGTGCACAAGGCGGGTGACGTGATTCCCGAGGTCGTCGGACCCGTGCTCGAGGGAGACTTTGCCGCCAAGCATGCCGCGCGTCCCGAGTGGAGCATGCCTACGCTCTGCCCTAGTTGTGGAAGCCCGGTCGTGCGCGAGGAGGGGGAGGTCGCCTACCGCTGCGTCTCGATCGATTGCCCGGCGCAGGCCTCCGAGCGCCTCATCCACTGGGGCAGCCGCAATGCCATGGATATCGACGGCCTGGGGGAGGAGCTCGTGGGCCGCATGGTCGAGCAGGGCATACTCTCGGATGTGGCCGACTACTACGATCGCCTTGACGAGGAGCGCCTGGCCAGCGTGAGCACGGGTCGCATCAACAAGGCCGGTGACGACATTGTCGTTGGCAAGGTCGTGGCGAAGAAGATCATGGCGCAGGTCGAGGAGTCAAAGGGGCGCGGCCTCGCGCGGGTGCTCTTTGGCTTGGGCATCCGCCATGTCGGTGCCAACGTGGGTGAGGTCCTCGCGCGGCGCTTTGGGTCGATCCAGGCGCTGGCTGCCGCTTCGGCGGAGGAGATAGCGCAGGTGGAGGGCATCGGGCCAAAGATTGCCCAGACGGTTGTCGAGTTCTTCCAGGTGCGCGACAACCTCGCGGTCATCGAGCGGCTGCGTGCGGCAGGCGTCGTGCTCGAGGAGGAAGAGCCGGCAGATGTCACGCCGCAGTCTCTGGCGGGACTCACGTTCGTGCTCACGGGCACGCTCGAGAATTTCAAACGCAAGGAGGCGGGCGATGCGCTCAAGGCCTTTGGTGCCAAGGTGAGCGGCTCCGTATCGAAGAAGACCAGCTTCGTGATCGCGGGCGCTGCCGCCGGGTCTAAGCTCGCCAAGGCACAGGAGCTGGGCGTTCCCGTCCTTGACGAGGTGGCGCTGGCCCGGATCCTCGAGACGGGCGAGCCGCCCGAGGTGTAGCGACGCTCATATCGGCCGTGCATTGGACGTGCGCCCCCGGTGCACCCAAGGGACAGTCCCTTGGGCACACTGGGGGCTTTCAGGTTGTCCTTAGCTGTGTGTCGTGCGCGTAGGCTTGCATGAGCCTGACGTTGCCTCTCAGGGCAGTTTCAGGTTGACCTCGTATCGTGTTTGTCGTCAGAAAGAAGGAGGCGACACACATGGCACAGATGGTCTTCAAGCGCTATGAAATCAAGTACCAGCTCACCAACGGCCAGCGCGAGCGACTCGAGCGCGTCATGGCAGAGCACATGGTGCCCGACGAATACGGCGCCTCGACCGTGCGCAACATCTACTACGACACGCCCAGCCGCCTGCTGGCACGCCGCTCGGCCGAGCATCCCTACTACAAGGAGAAGCTTCGCATTCGCAGCTATGCGTCGGCGGGAGAGGGCGACACGGTCTTCCTTGAGCTCAAGAAGAAGTGTGACGGCATCGTCTACAAGCGTCGCTGCGCACTGCCCATGCGCGAGGCCCACGGACTGCTCATGGGCTCGCGCGCCCCGCAGAACCAGATCGAGCGCGAGATTGCCTTTTCTGCCAGCCGCTACGAGGGCCTTGCTCCCGCGATGTACGTCGCCTATGACCGCGAGGCGTACTATGCCAGCGACGACTACGAGTTTCGCATGACCTTCGACCGTGCGGTTCGATGCCGCTGGAGCGACGTCTCGCTCGAGGGGAGCACCGCCGGCCACGTCCTGATGCCCGAGGGGCAGAGTCTGCTCGAGGTCAAATGCGCAGCGGGGATGCCACTTTGGTTGGTCGACTTCCTCAGTGCGGAGTGCATCTTCAAAGGGCGCTTCTCAAAGTATGGCTCTGCCGTTAAATACCAGTTCGAATGCGAAAGGGCTGCGTTGCGCTCTTTGGAGCCGCGCCACATGGGTAGGCGTGTGGCTTCCACAGAAAGGATCGGAAACCGACTTGCGACGCCTAAGACGATGGCGATCGCCTAGAAGGGAATGCTTTGCATGTTTGAGTCAATCTTTGCTACGGCCGATACGACCACCACGACGTCAGTTTCGTTGGCACCATTTTTGACCAGCGTCGTCGCCGCGTTGGGCCTTGGCCTGGTGCTTGCCCTCATCTACTGCTACCGCAGCCGCTTTACCAAGAGCTTCGTGATGACCTTGGCCACGCTGCCTGCGATCGTTGCCGTAGTCATCATGATGGTCAACGGCAACCTGGGAGCGGGCGTGGCGGTTGCTGGCGCCTTTAGCCTGGTGCGCTTTCGCAGCGTAGCCGGACAGGCGCGCGACATCGCCTTCATCTTCCTTTCCATGGCGCTCGGCCTGGTCTGCGGCATGGGATACCTCGGCTATGCGCTGCTCATCACCGTGGTCCTTGGGGGTGCCAACCTGGTGCTTCAGATGGTCGACTTCGGCAGCTATCGCTCACGCCTCGACCGCACCATTCGCATCACCGTGCCGGAGGATCTTGACTTCACGACGCTCTTCGACGAGGTCTTTGCCAAATACACCACGAGCTACGAGATGGTCTTCGTGAAGACCTTCAACATGGGGAGCCTGTACAAGTTGCAGTATGACGTGCAGCTCAAGAATCCTGGCTGCGTGAGGCAGCTCATCGACGACCTGCGCTGCCGCAACGGCAACCTCGAGATTGCGGTGAGCTACCAGCAATCGACGGGAGACGAGCTGTAAGGCCAGAGAGGCAGGACCTGCGGCACACTTGCTCCCCGGGAACTCCCGTGCCATGAGGCGCGACGCCTCGTGGC
>JAGAVX010000046.1 GCA_017941705.1 Atopobiaceae bacterium | reverse complement strand
CCCTTGTCGCCAAAGTCGACCTCGCAACGACCCGACGCGCACCAGTTGATGGTTGCCAGCTGGGGTCCCACGGGATTGAACGCCGGCAGGACGGGACAGCCAAGGTCGATGTCCATGAGGTAGAGCCCCGACAGGAGCTCGTGGTAGGCCATGTCAATCGATCCCTCGGGGACTTCGTAGCGGGCGCGACCGGACGACTCCCCCGTCGCCTCAACCGACCAGCCCTCGGGCACCTCGATTTGCTTGCCAAACAGCTTCATGCGTCTCCGTATCGTTAAGTTAGGTCTGTCTAACTTAACGATACGACCACAGCCGCGCTACTCCAAGTCATAAGAATTAATCCAAACCGCAGGCTGTTAGGTTGCCATTCGAAGGACTTCGCGTCGCGCGGAGCGGTAGTTCCGCAGCGCCTCGACAATGGCAGCGCCATAGCAAAGCCGGGCCACCCGCTGGCGGGTGACCCGGCACACGTCATGCCTTGGATGATGCCTACTTGGCAGCGTGACCACCAAAGACGTCGAATTCCATCGTGTCGAGCTTGGCGTCGATGGCCGCAATCTCGTCGGCCGTAATCTGGACGTTTGCCGCACCAAAGTTCTCCTTCATGCGATGCAGCTTGCGGGTGCCCGGAATCGGAATGATGTGCGGGTCCTTGTTGATCATCCACGCGAGGGAGAGCTGACCCATGGTGCACTGCTTCTCGTCGGCCATGGAGCGCAGAAGGTCGAGCAAGTCCTTGGCCTTGGCAAAGCCCTCCTCGGTGTACTGCGGCATACGCTCGCGGAAGTCCTGCTTGCCCTCGAACTTGGTCTGGGGAGTGTACGCGCCAGTGAGGAAGCCATTTGCCATGGGGCTAAAGGCAACATACGAAACGCCCAGCTCGACGCAAACGGGGAAGATCGCCTCATGCTGACGAGCCATCATGGAGTAGCGGTTCTCGATGGCGGTGACGGGCGTCACGGCATGGGCACGACGCAGGTACTCCTCGGTGGTCTCGGAGATGCCCCAGGCACGGATCTTGCCTTCGCGGATGAGCTCGCCCATGACCTCAGCCACAACCTCGGGCTCAACCTTGGGGTCGATGCGGTGCTGGTAGTACAGGTCGATGCAATCGATGCCCAGCTTGCGGAGCGAACCCTCGCAACTGGCACGGATGGTCTCGGGGCGGCTGTCCATGACAAGCTTGTTGTTCTCGTCGTGATGCACGCCCATCTTGGTGGCAATGACCACCTCGTCACGAATGCCCTGCAGGGCCTTACCCACCAACTCCTCGTTGTACGAGATGGAACCATCGGCTTTCACGCCGATATAGCACTCTGCGGTGTCGTAGAAGTCGTAGCCGATCTCGTGCGCCTCGCGCAGCAGTTTGATGGCCACATCGTCGTCGGTCGGGTCTCCCGAGGCATGGCTGAATCCCATGCATCCCAAGCCCACGGGGCTCACGTACAGGTCACTCTTGCCAAGTTGCAGCTTTTCCATCCGTTGGTCTCCTCTCTCGGTATCGTTGGTTCGATTCTCTCATCAGATGCGATGCCGAACAATTCCGATTTGTTTTGTCACTGATAAGTTCAGCTAACGCAGTATCCCCTCGCCGAGCCATTAAGTGCGAAAAAGTTTTGATATATCTCCAGTCGCATAGATCTGTCCGCACCTTGTACCTGTGGTTTCTTAACGCTGAAAGTTCGTTGCATCAAGACTTTTTCGCACTTAATGATGCTTTGTACCTCCCAGACCACTCCGCTTGCTCTGATGGACTTCCCCCACCCCACCAGGGGCGTAAGATAAGAGCTTGAACGAATACCTCAACATTGCGGAGACGAGCCCATGAACACGACCATCGCCTACTTTGACGAGAACGCCGAGCGCTGCTTTGCCGATGCGTTCACCATCACCGAGCGCTCGAACCAGGACCGCTTCGTGGCGGAGCTGCCAGCAGGTGCCAGCATTCTCGACTTGGGTTGCGGATCAGGGCGCGATACGGCCTACTTTCGCGAGCGAGGGTTCCTCGTCACGCCGACGGATGGCTCGGCGCGCATGTGCGCACTCGCATCGGACTACCTCGGGGCACCGGTCCGCGTCCAGGAGTTCAACGAGCTTGATGACAAGGAGCTCTACGACGGCATCTATGCCTCCGCGTCCATCATGCACCTCGAGTACGACAAGCTGGTGGCACTCATGCCCAAGCTCGCACGCGCCCTCAAGCCAGGCGGTCTCCTCTATGTGTCGTTCAAATACGGCAATCAGGACGGCTACCTGGGCAAACGCTACTACACCTACATGACTGAAGAGCGCTTTGCGGAGCTTGTGGCAACGGTTCCCGAGCTCGAGGCAACACAGGTGGGCATCTTTGGCAACGAGCATCCGGGCCAGCCGGACTTCCGCTGGCTCTGGGCTCACCTGCGCAAGCGCGGATAAGAGGCTCCCAACAGCTCCCCTCGAGCGATAAAGACGCCCGCCGGAACTCCCCGACGGGCGTCTGACCAATCATTCAACGCATCCCTTGGAGGATGCTTGATGAGAAAGCTCAGCCTCTAGCCGTTACACGATCTTGACGACCCAGCCAAACGGGTCCTCGACCTTGCAGGTCTGGATGCCGACCAGCGTGTCACGCAGGCGCTTGAAGACCGGACCGATGCCGTTGGCGCTGTCGGGGAAGGTGACGTCGACGCCCTCTGCCTCGACCTTTCCCACCGGAGAGATGACGGCCGCGGTGCCCACGCAGCCACACTCGGCAAAGTCGCCAGCGACGACCTCGTCAAAGCGCACGGGGCGCTCGTCGACCTCGATGCCCAGGTAGTTTGCGACCTCGACCAGCGAGCGACGGGTGATGGACGGCAGAATCGAGTCGGTCGCGGACTGCGGGACAACCAGGCGGCCCTGCTTGTCGACGAACAGCACGTTGGTGCCACCGGTCTCCTCCACGTAGGTGCGGCTCTTTGAGTCAAGGTAGAGGTTCTCGGCATAGCCGTTGTCGTGGGCCTGCAGGGTTGGATAGAGGCTCATGCCGTAGTTGAGGCCAGCCTTGATGTTGCCCGTACCCATCGGCGCCGCGCGGTCGTACGCGGGAACCGTCAACTTGACGGCCTTCTCGCCACCCTTGAAGTACGGGCCCACCGGCGTGACGAAGATGCGGAACTGGTACTCGCTGGCGGCACCCAGACCCAGGACGTTGCCCGTGGCGATCATGAACGGCCTGATGTAGAGCGTGGCACCAGAGCCGAACGGCGGCACCCATGCCTCGTTGGCGGCCACGACCTGCTTGACCGCCTCGACGAACTTTTCCTCGGGGAACGGCGGCATGACCATGCGGCGTGCAGAGTCGGCCATGCGTGCGGCGTTGAGGTCGGGCCTGAAGCAGACGATGGAGCCGTCCTCGGTGGTGTAGGCCTTCATGCCCTCGAAGATCTCCTGGCAGTATTGGTAGATGCCTGCGTCCTCGGAGAGCGTGATGTTGTGGTCCGCGGTGAGGCCACCCTCCTCCCAGGCGCCGTTGCGGTAGTTGCAGGCGTAGCTGTAGTCGGTCGGCTGGTAGGTAAAGCTGAGGTTGCCCCAATCAAGGTCCTTCTTCTCCATGGGTCGTCTCCTTATGCTCGTACGATCGGATGCCACTCGATTCTAGCGCGTTGCCTGCAAT
>JAGAVX010000045.1 GCA_017941705.1 Atopobiaceae bacterium | reverse complement strand
GTGGCACCGCGGCGACTCCGGCCGCTGGTGGGCGACCTTCTGGACCTACAACTGGACCAAGGTCTATGCCTGCAAGGCCCCCGCGGGCTGCGGCTGGTGCTTCTACACCTACGACCGCGACGGCAACTTCGTGCAGATCTGGCGCTGCGAGGAGAGCTCCAACTACGGCCTCTACGGCCCCGAGGGCGTCTCGAGCCACTGGCAGGACGACTACGGCCGTTGGTACTAGGCTCTGTGACAACGTCACCTAAACGCGCCACATAGAGCTAAGGAAAGACCCCGCCTTGCGGGGTCTTTTGCTGTCTCTGGTTGTCTCCAGTCCAAATGCTCATCTACGCAATATGCGCAGGTATGCCTTGAAGTCCGCGTCAATGCGTCGGCTTTCGCGAGCCTTCTGGATGGCCTTGTTGTGTGTCCAAGTGTCGAGGCAGCCCTCCTCCAGCAAGACAATCGCAGCCTCAGGTTGCTTTGCAAGCGCCTCCGCCACGTACCAAGCGCGCATCATGTTGACGTAGTACTCGTCCGATTGCACGCCCGCAACAAGCCGCAGGTACTCCGGATCAAAGCGCTCGCCCAAAAAGTGCCTCATAAGCACTCCGATGCCAAAGCGCACCACGTATGTGCGCCCGTCGGCTATCCAGCGGCGCACGTGGCCGACCGTCTCGTCCGGACGCTTTGCCAGCACCTTGGGTAGCAGTTGATCGCACGTCGCCCAGTTGTCGACAAAGGGCAGAAAGCGGTCCAGTTCGCAGATCGTACGATCATAGTCTCGCATTCCGCCAATCACGAAGGCATGGAGCTGCATCTCTTCGAAGGTGTCATGGGGCAGGCTCGCAAGGAACTCGTCGACGTCATCCCTGCGCGCCAGCACCTTGGCAAAGGGCCGAAGGTCAAGCGTCCGCACACCCATCACGCGCTCCGCGTCGACGCCGGGTATCAGGGGAAGCATGAAGTCGCGATACGCAAGGTCCCGGCGCTCGACCAGAAACGCACGCACGTCGTCCTCGAAAGGGTACGACATAGCAGCCCCCTGCCCTGATGATACGTCTCGCTAGGCTTCCTCTTCCTTCGCAACGCCCATGTACGAAAGCATACCGTCAACGGCAACCTTGGTCGCGGCAACCGCATGCACCACGGTGTTGGGGCCTGTCACCACGTCGCCAGCCGCAAAGACTCCGGGCACGGTGCACATACCGCGATCATCCACGATCAGTAAACCCCGCTCGTCACCCTCGAGGCCCTCGGTCGTAAGGATGAGCTTGTTCTTGGGCTTCTGCGAAACGGCCACGATCACCGTGTCGCACGCGACCTGATCGAGCTCCTCCTCGTAGCCCGTAACTCGGTCATCCTCGTCGAAGATGGCCGTCTTGAAGACGGGACCGGTCTCGTTGATCTCGCAGATTGCCTTCCCCTGCATAAGCTCGGCACCGTCGAGCAGGGCATACTCCAGCTCGTCGGAGCTTGCGGAGATGTGCTTGCTGCGCGCGTACAGCGTGACCTCGCTCGCCCCCTGGCGGATTGCGGTGCGTGCCACATCCATTGCGGTGTTGCCAGCGCCAATGACCGCCACGCGCTCGCCAATCTCTGCCGTCTCGGGGCTCATGAGGTAGTCCAGGCCAAAGAGCACGTTGCCGCCCGCCTCCCCCGAGACGCCCAGCGTCTGGGCGCGCCAGGTACCCGTGCCGATGAAGACCGTGTCGTACCCGTCGCGGAAAAGGTCTGGAATGGTGAGCGATGACCCAATCGCGGTGTTGTGTCGGATCCTGACGCCAAGGGCCTCCAAGATCTCCTGATAGCGGTCGAGCACGCGCTTGGGCAGGCGATACTCGGGGATGCCATAGCGCATGACGCCACCAAGACGCGGGTTCTGGTCGAAAATCGTGACGGCAACGCCCATCTGCGCAAGCCTCATGGCTGCGACGATGCCTGCCGGACCGCCGCCGATGATGGCTGCGCGCTTGCCTGTGGGCTCGGGCTTCTCAACGCGCAGACGGTCGAGGTACGTGGTCGAGACGTAATTCTCTATGGCCGAGAAGTGAATCGGCGTGCCCTTGCGCCCACGCACGCAGTGGCCCTCGCACTGGGCTCCGTGGTTGCAGATGAGCGAGCACACGGCGCTCATGGGGTTGTTTTGGAAGAGCACCGCTCCGGCCTCATCCATCATGCGCTCGCGGAACAGCTGGATCACAAGCGGGATGGCGGTGCCAACGGGGCAGCCCTTCTGACAGAGGGGCTTCTTGCAGTTGAGGCAGCGCTCTGCCTCCTCGACGATATGCAGCGCCATGATTCTTCCTCTCCCTCGTCCCCTTGCGCAGCTGGTCAGCCGGCAGCTTTGGATGGCATCGGCCACGACGCCCATCCAGGCAAGCTGACACCTGACCCATCCGCAAGCGTGCCAATCTTGTCACACATAACGTAACACGTGGAGCCTACCCCGTTGAGACGGCAGGCCCTTCTGGCACAAAGATTCTAGTAAGTGCAGGTGGTTGGGGCAGATTAGTGGAAATTAGTTTCGATTTGCAACAGCGAGGCCATTTCCCCGTCACCTTGTCATGCACGGATGGCCGAATCACTGCTCGCGCGCCTTCCACATGCTCAGGTACCTGTCATCCTTGTCGGTCCACGTGTCGGTCCGCTCGCCCAGCTCCTCGTCGATCGCGGCACTGAACGTCGCAGATTGCACGATCAGGTTCTGGAAGTCCCGATTGACCATCCGCTGCTCCTCGATCAGCCGCTCGTTCTCCTTGAGCAGCTCGTCTCTGATCCGCATCAGCTCGTTCCGCTTTGCCTTGATTATGCGATCCAGACAAACTCGCCTGGACAGCCTTCCCGCCGCGAACGCAACAACGCAGCCTACCGCTAGCACGAGATTGTTCACTGGCTCCTCCTTGTCATACGGTGCGACGAACATACTCCATTGCTCGGACATCAATTGCCCCTCCGCCCGCAGGAGCAGAGGGGTTCATGAGAATCCGTCATTCAATGGTGTGTAAGACGTGCGGGTCAACCTGTCCGTCGACGCATGCCGGAACTAGGAAGAATCAATCACCAGACCGAGATTCGGTCCTTCGGATCGAGCCACATGCCATCGCCCTCTTTAATGCCATATGTCTCGTAGAACTTGTCGAACTCGCGGAGAGGAATGTTCACGCGATCGCGGTCGAGTGGGTGTCCGTCGGTCTCAAGCTGGTTGTGGGCCGTATCGTAGGTCATCACGCTTGCCCAACTCCTCGCATACGCTCGGAAGAACTTGTCATAGTCAAAGTCGGGTCGCTGTGAGGCAAGCCGCATGATTACCTTCAGGCCACCGAGATCAGCCATGCACTCGTCGCAGACCTGCTCGCCATCGTAGCCACCGCTGCCGAGCGGGTCTATCTCCGACAAGGCCTTTTTGACGCGCGCCACGCGCTGGTCGAATGTGTCCCAGTCCTCGTCGGTCCACCAGTTGCGATAAGTGCCCGACTCGTCAAAGTTTGCCCCATAGCTGTCAAAGGCGTGGCTGAACTCGTGTCCGATGGTCATTCCCGTGGCGGCAAGCCGCTCCTCGTAGCTGCCGTTTTCCGGCCAATAGACCCCGCCCAAGATGCCGGCGCCTATGGTCACCGAGTTAGTCTCGGCCAAGTAGAACGCGTTCACATCCATGCAGCTGGTCCAAAGCGACGCGGCATCCGAGTCGCGCAACGCCGCAAGGCCCTTCTCAAGCCTTACCGCACGCAGCTTGCGCACCTCGTCATACAGCGTCGCCCCATTCGCACGAGACTGCACCTCGATCGCGCTCGTATCCTGCCAGGTGCTCGGGTAGCCCACCTGAATCTTCATCGCCTTGAGCTTTGCGACCGCGGCATCGCGCGTCTCCTGGCTCATCCAGTCTTCCTCCTGCAGCATCCGCTCGTACTCGCGCAGGACGTCGTTGGTCATCTCGAGCACATCGTCGTTGGTCGTCTCGCCATAGAAATGCTCGATGTACAGCTTTGCGTAGCTAACGGGCAGGGCATCGGCCGCGATCTTGCAGGCATCGCGCTTGAACCACTGATCGAGCTCCTCGTCATTCAGAGTCTCCCCCTCATTGGCCGATTCGTCAGAGCCCTCTTCTTCGACCTGCTCCACATCCGATTCCAGCTCGTCATCGGCCCAGCTGCCGGCATTTGCCACAAAGTTGTACGCCTGGGTGTCCAGCATCATCGCGCTGTCCAAGAGCACGCCCACCAGCGCATGCGAGGTAAAGAGATGCAGGTTGTCCTCGTTATACAAGTCTCCCATGGTCTTGAGCCAGGCGGGGTCATACAGGATGTACGCGCTGGCATCACCGTAGCCGTAAGCCCTCGCGATCCGCGCTAGGGGAAACCTCTTGCGCTGGGACAGCTCGTCAAACGTGAGCCATTCCCCGTCCTCGTAATCGCTCTCCTGCGAGCAACCATCCTCCATGAGCGACTCGAGCGTCATCGCGTCATTCAGCACATCGGCCGCCTCATCCTCGTCGAGACCAATGTAAAGCATCAAGTTGTAGGCAATCTCGGCGTTGTCCGAAGCCTTTCTGAACGCATCTACGTCGGACTCCTCTTCGAGAGCATCCGCCTCAGACAGGTAGGGAGCAAGCTCCATCGAGGGAGGATCGATCTCGACCACGTACCCATCCTCTGGAATATCATCCCTGACAGGGCCGTCCTCCCCACTCCCAAAGCCAGGCTCCTGCACATACGGAAGGAGGCAGTACAGCCCAACTCCAAGAATCTTGCCGTCCTCGCTCGCCTCCCAGCACTGGGACAGGCGATAGTCGTCAGAGCAGAGCCAGTCCGTGAATTCGTCGAGGCTCTTGATTGCCTGCAGGCGCTCGACTATGGCCTTCACCGGCCTGACGCCATCCCTGTCACGACCGTCCCAATCACCCGCAAGGTCATACATCACCTTGAGGTTGTCCAAGTCATGACCATACTGCTCGCCCTCGGGAGCATCGCCCTCAAAAAGCCCGATCATCTGGTCCTTTATCTGGTACTCACGCTCGTCGACCACGCTCCATTCAAGATAGTCCTCATCCGTTTGCTCGAGAATCCAATCCTTGTTGATGGCCGTGAAGAAGTCGTCTTGGGGACGAACCTCGTCCTGTTCGGTCAGCACCCCATAGATGAACCAGTCGTTCCACGGCGATCCAGCCGGCCCCGAGGAATCGGCCAACTGATCGCGCGCGGCATCCGAGGGATCGATCGTCACGCCCGAGGGAGACGAGCACCCGACCAGCAGCAGGCACGAGAGCACGGTCACCAACAGCTTGCGGAATGTCTTGTTCATGGGAGGAGCCCTTCTACGCACGCCACCACGATCTTTGGTCGGCAATCGCAGCATAGCACGCAGATGCCATATGCGACGCCCATCGCGTCAAGCCAACGCCAGCCGCGCGCCGTCCGAAAGCGACGTATGCGCATATGCAAGGGCCGCACGCATACAAGCAGGCCATTCCAACAGGTATGATGGTCGCAACCCCTACGAAAGGACGTGCTCATGTACAAGCTCGTGGCAACCGACATGGACGAGACCTTCCTCGGCTTTGACCATACCGTCCCCCAGGCAAACATCGACGCCATCCTTCGCATGCGCGAGCTGGGTGTGCTGTTCGTGCCGGCCTCCGGGCGAGCCTACGGCTCAATCATGAACAGCTTGCGCAACCTCCCCGAGGAGTGCCTCAGGGACAGCTACGTGATCTCGTACAACGGCGGCTGCATCAACCGCGTGGGCGAGGACGAGCCGCTCATCAGCAACCGCATCTCCTTCGAGGCGGTCAAGCGGCTGTTTGACTACGCGGTCTACATCGGCGACGTGGGCATGCACATCTACACGCAGGCAGGCGACATCTGGGGATGGAACATCACGCAGAGCGAGCTTGACTACCTGCATGGACACATGGACCTTAAGCTCCTTGAGGGAGAGAGCATCGAGTTTCTGCGCGACGTCCCCCTCTCCAAATGCCTCTTTGTCTACGAGGACCTCGACCTGCTGCACGAGCTCGCCTTGGCCATGCCTCCCGAGCTGACGGAGGGCCTGTCAACGACGTTCTCGTCGGGCCGCTATTACGAGTTCAACCCCGCTGGCGTCGACAAGGGATCGGGACTGCGCGAGCTCGCCGCCCGCCTGGGCATCGACATCGCCGACACCATCGCCTGTGGGGACTCGGCAAACGACATGGCGATGATCGAGGCGGCAGGCGTGGGCGTCGTGGTCTCGAACGCAACGCCCGATGCCGTGGCCATCGCCGACTATCAAGCAAGGAGCAGCTGCGATGACGGCGTGTTTGCCGAGGTGCTGGAGAGGTTCATCGAGCCCGAGCACGCGTAGGCCCGATGACAAAGGGACACGATTAGGGTGCGCCTTGGGGACAGTCCCCTTGCTGCGCCGTGACCCCCTAGCTGTCGCGGTGCAGCAAGGGGACTGTCCCCAAGGCGCACCCTGAATATATGGTCTTCTCTCATTGCCATTGAATGGCGCTGACTATTGTGGGTAAAATACCGCCTTGTGAGTAGGATTTACCAACACACGAAGCAAGCAAGAGAGAGGCAACCGTGTCAGACCAGCTGCTTATCATCGCCGGGCTCTCGGCAGGAACCGAGGACAAGCCCATTCTTCACAACATCGACCTGACCGTGGGCGCGGGTGAGACCCACGTGCTCATGGGCCCCAACGGAGCCGGCAAGTCGACGCTCGGCCATGTCATCATGGGCGACCCGATCTATCAGGTCACCGATGGCACCATCACCTTTGACGGACAGGACGTGACCGACCTCGGTGCCGACAAGCGCTCGCTCGCCGGCATCTTCCTGTCATATCAGGCACCCGTCGAGGTCCCCGGCGTGCCGCTGTACAGCTTCCTGCGCACCATCTGCCAGATGCGCCCCGAGCTCAAGACCACGGCCCGCAAGTTCCGCGAGCGCGTGGGCAAGATCGCAGACCAGCTCGACATCGACCAGAACTTCCTCACCCGCGAGCTCAACGTGGGCTTCTCGGGCGGCGAGAAGAAGAAGATCGAGATGCTCCAGCTCCTGCTACTCCGTCCCAAGCTGGCCATCCTCGACGAGACCGACTCCGGCCTCGACGTCGACGCCCTCTCGATCGTGAGCCGTGGCATCGAGGCCTACCGCAAGGAGTGCGACGGAGCGCTCCTCATGATCACGCACAACACCCGCATCCTCGAGCGACTGACCGTCGACCGCACCCATGTCATGGTGCATGGCAATCTGGTGGCCGACGGCCCCGCAAGCCTCATCGACGACATCGACGCCCATGGCTTCGCGCGCTTCGAGGACGCCCTCGCAGAGAAGGCCGAGGCGTAGACGTGGCAGAGACAACCGACACCACGCGCAAGAAGTCGCAGGTAGCAGATATCAACCGCTCTCTCTACGACTTCAAGATGAGCGAGGAGGGCTACGAGCGCTACGCCGACGGCCTCTCCACCGACATCGTGCGCGCCATTTCAGATAAGAAGGACGAGCCCGAGTGGATGCTTGAGCTGCGCCTTAAGGCGCTGGCGGCATACGAGGAGATGGAGATGCCCGCCAACTGGGGTCCCTCCATCGAGATGCTCGACCTCAACCACATCAGCGCCTACGTCTCGCCCAAGACCAAGCAGGCCAGCAGCTGGGACGATGTGCCCGAGGACATCAAGAACACCTTCGAGCGCCTGGGCATCCCCGAGGCAGAGCGCGAGAGCCTCGCTGGCGTAGGTGCCCAGTACGACTCCGAGATCGTGTACCACAACATGCGCGAGGAGGTCGCCGACCAGGGCGTCATCTACACCACCATCGAGGATGCCCTGCACGACCCCGAACTCGAGCCCATCGTGCACGAGTACTTTGGCACGCTGATCCCGATGCGCGACCACAAGTTTGCCGCCCTGCACTATGCGGTGTGGAGCGGCGGGTCGTTCGTGTACGTGCCTGAGGGCGTCACGCTCCCCTACCCACTGCAGAGCTACTTCCGCCTGAACGCCCAGGGAGCCGGCCAGTTCGAGCACACGCTCATCATCGTGGAGCCTGGTGCCGACCTGCACTTCATCGAGGGCTGCTCCGCCCCCAAGTACTACGAGGCCAACCTGCACGCAGGCGCCGTCGAGCTGTTCGTCAAGGACCACGCGAAGCTGCGTTACAGCACCATCGAGAACTGGTCCAAGAACATGTTCAACCTCAACACCAAGCGTGCGACCGTCGGAGCCGACTCCATCATGGAGTGGGTCTCGGGCAGCTTTGGCAGCCACGTGAGCTACCTCTACCCCACCACCTTCCTGCAGGGCGCGCGCAGCAGCTGCGAGTTCACAGGCATCACCTTTGCCGGCGCCACACAGGACCTCGACACCGGTTGCAAGGTCATCCTCAACGGACCAGACACGACCGCGAGCGTGGACACCAAGTCCATCAGCAAGGACGGCGGCATCAACACCTTCCGCAGCTCCATCGTGGTGGGACGTCGTGCCGACCGCGCATGCGCGACCGTGAGCTGCGCGTCGCTCATGCTTGACGACATCAGCCGCTCCGACACCATCCCTGCGATGGACGTGCGCAACGGCAGCGCCAGCGTCGGACACGAGGCGACCATCGGCCGCATCTCGGATGACACGATTCTCTACCTCATGAGCCGTGGCTGCTCTGAGGGCGAGGCGCGCACGATGGTGGTCAACGGCTTTGCCGACCCCGTGAGCAAGGAGCTGCCCATGGAGTACGCCATCGAGATGAACAACCTCATCAAGCTCGAGATGGAAGGGGCGATCGGATAATGGCAACCCAGATCATAACGGCCGACCAGACCGACACCCTGGCCCTCTCGCACGTCAACGTGCCCCCTGCGCAGACATGGAACTATCTTCGTATCAACGACATTGCCTTTGACGTCCCCACACCGCACTTTGTGGGTGACGTGTACGCACGCCTGCCGCAGCTGTTTGGAAAGCTGGAGTGCGGCATCGGCGACGAGGCCGTGAGCTGGATGGAGCATGCCTCCGGTGACGCCCGCTACGTCGAGGTGCGCGCCAGCGAGCCCCAAACCGTCTACGTCGACATCGATTCCAGCAAAACAGAGGTGCACGACACCGGCGTGCTGGTTCGTGCCGGTGCGTCGGCGACCATCGTCACCTGTGCCCATGGCGAGCAGGGCGGGACATCGTCCTCGCTGCTGCGCGTTATCGCCGAGCGCGACGCACGCGTGAGCATCGTCGAGATCGTGGCCTGCGGCGAAGGCCAGCAGCACCTCGACGCCATCGGTATCGAGGCGGCAGAAGGCGCGCGCATCGAGATGCGCCAGTACGCGCTGGGCGGCGCCAAGGTCGCGCTCGGCCTGTGCTGCAACCTCGCGGGCGCCTCGTCTCGCTTTGTGCTCGACACACGCTACCTCGCGGTCGGCAGCGATGTCCTTGACGTCAACCATGTGGTTCGCCAGCGCGGCCGCAGCACGCGCGCCGACATCGTGACCACGGGCATCCTCGCTGACGCCGCGCGCAAGACCATGCGTGAGACCATCGACCTCATCCACGGTGCCAAGTTCGCCGAGGGCTCCGAGATCGAGACCGTGCTTGTCACTGGTGACGACGTGGTCAACAAGACCCTGCCGGTCATCTTGTGCGACGAGGAGGACGTGGCGGGCAACCATGGTGCCTCTATCGGCGCCATCAGCCCCGAGCAGCTCGACTTCATGCGCAGCCGCGGCCTATCCGAAGACGAGGCCGAGCGCCTGTTCGTGCGCGCCATGTTTGACGACGCCGTCATTCATGCCAATGGCGCCGAGACGCGAACCGCCGTTCTCAATCGCGCCGAGACCGTCCTTGGCGCAGACGTTGCACGTGACATGGCAGAGGTTCTTGGATTTGACACAGAGGAGGCATGATGCTGACTCCCGATCAGCTCAAGGTCATCGAGGAAAGCCCGTACAAGGCGGACTTCCCCCTGTTGGCAAAGAACCCCGACATCGTGTTCCTTGACAGTGCTGCCACCTCGCAGCGCCCCGAACAGGTGCTGGCGGCCGAGCGCACCTTCTATGAGACCATGAACGCCAATCCGCTGCGCGGGCTGTACCGGCTGTCAGTCGAGGCCACCGAGTCCATCGAGCAGGCGCGTGCGCACATCGCCCGTTTCATCGGCGCGGTAGATAGTGCCGGAAGGCCACAGGCCTCCGAGATCGTCTTCACGCGTAACGCGAGCGAGTCACTCAACCTGGTCGCCCACACGCTGCCGCAGGTCGTCGGACTCGGCCCTGGAGACGACGTGGTCATCAGCATCATGGAGCACCACTCCAACATCATCCCTTGGCAGCAGGTCTGCGCTGCCACCGGTGCCAACCTGGTCTACCTGCGACCGGACGATGACTACACCATCACGCCTGCCGAGATCGAGGCAAAGATCGGCCCGTCTGCAAAAATCGTGAGCGTCACGCACGTCTCCAACGTCCTTGGCGTCGAAAACGACATCGCCGCAATCGCCATGCGCGCCCACGAGATGGGGGCAGTCATGGTGGTCGACGGGGCGCAATCGGTGCCGCACCTCACGGTCGACGTCCATGAGCTTGGATGTGACCTGCTCGCCTTCTCTGCCCACAAGATGGGCGGCCCCATGGGCATCGGCGTCCTTTGGGGCAAGGCAGAGCTGCTGGACCAGATGCCGCCCTTCCTCACGGGCGGGGAGATGATCGACTCGGTCACCGAGACCGATGCGGTCTGGGCTCCCGTCCCCCAGAAGTTCGAGGCTGGCACGCAGGATGCGGCAGGCAGCTTTGCCTTTGACGCTGCACTTACGTACTTGGACGAGCATGACATGGATGTCCTTGAGGAACGCGAGCGCCTGCTGGCGACCTACCTCACCGACCAGTTGGCTGCCCTCGACTTCGTTAAGATTGTCGGCCCGTCTGACGGCGCGCGCCACGTTGGCGCCGTCGCTTTCAATGTGGATGGGGTCCATCCGCACGACGTCGCCTCCATCCTCGACATGAGCAACGTATGCATCCGTGCCGGGCACCACTGTGCGCAGCCGCTCCTCACCTACCTAGGTGAATCAAGCACATGCCGCGCCAGCGTTGCCTTCTATAACGACAAGCAGGACATCGACGCGCTGGTCGATGGCCTCAAGACAGTCTGGCAGGTGTTCAATGGCCGTTAATCCCCTGTATAACGCGCAGTTCATCGACCATGCGCAGCATCCCGACTACAAGTACCAAATGGATGACCCCACGATGAGCCATGAGGGCATCAACCCGTCCTGCGGAGACGAGCTGACCTTCTCGGTCCGCCTTGCTGACGACGGAACCATCGAGGAGGCTGCCTTTGTGGGCAGCGGATGCGCCATCAGCCAGGCATCCGCCGACATGATGAGCGACCTGATGGTTGACAAGACACCGCAGGAGGCCATCGAGCTCTGCGAGCTGTTCAAGCGGATGATTCGTGGCGAGGAGACTGATGTCGAGATGCTCGAGGAGCAGCTCGACGAGGCTGCCATGCTGCGCGACATCGCACACATGCCCGCGCGCGTCAAGTGCGCAGAGCTCGCCTGGCGCACGCTGCAGGAGATGCTCGAGGAAAACGGTGTCGCAGGCACCATGACCGCAACCGTCAACGCCGCCTGCGACCATGACCACGCGCACGACGGAGAGGACGCTTAGGCCATGGCCAACGGGATGTTCTCTACAAAGGGTCGCTATGCCCTGCGCGCCATGGGGGACCTCGCTCAGCATCCAGGTTGGGTGTCGCTGGGCGATGTCTCCGAACGTCAGCACATATCCCGCAAGTACCTCGAGCAGGTAATCGCCCTCATGCACAAGGCAGGCTACGTCGAGAGCCTTCGTGGTAAGGGTGGCGGCTATCGCCTGACCAAGAAGCCCGAGGAGTATACCCTAGGGCAGATTCTGAGGGTGGCCGAAGGCGGATCCCTTGCCCCCGTATCATGCCTCGATTGTACGAACGATGAAATCTGTCCAATTGTCGACACATGCCCGACCGTCGAGATGTGGCGCGATCTGGGCAAGGTCACAAGCGGCTATCTTGACAGCAAGACCCTGGCGGACCTGATCCACGAGGAGGGCGACGAATAGCAGAGGTCATCGACTCAGGCATACCAGTGGCGCATTCCGACTTGGGATACGCTACGCGCGCGATGCGGATGAGGCTCCAAGACAAGGCGGGCCGCATCCGCATCGTTTGCCTTAGGTGCACTTTACGGCGGCGCAGCACGAGCAGCACACGAGTGCCGGAGCCCACAAGCGGGTGCGCGCGCCTTTTGCGGGCGCTTTCACTTTAGTCATGGGCAAGATCCTGTAAAATCGGCGTAACCCTGTACAATCGTATGAAACCACGGCTATCAGCAGCAAAGGAGGGGGCCTTGACCACTGCAGCAGCTACGGCCGAACACATGGCAACTGGCTCACGTGCGGCTCAGACTACCAAACCAAAGCACGATCGGCGCCTGCATCTTTCCACCATACGAATATGGTTGCTTGCCGCCATCATCACGGCGTTCGCATTCATGTTCGGCTTCACCAAGGCGTGGGGCGATCGCATGGAGCGACTTGACAGCATGGCGAACAGCGATGTGTTCGTCGGCAAGACCTACGAAACCATTGACGGTGGCCAATTCTCCACCGACAGCCTCAAGGACACGCGTCTCACCGCCTTCAACGTCTGGTCGACGACCTGCCCACCCTGCATCGCCGAGATGCCTGATCTTGAGCTGGTCAACCAGAGCTACCCCGACAGCGAATTCAGGATTGTCGGCATCCTGAGCGACTCGTCGAAGGCGGACGGAAGCATTATCCAAAAGCACATCGACGAGGCAAACGAGATAGCCGCAACCGCTGGCGTCACCTATCCGAACCTCATCGTAAACGAGGAGCTGTACGCGTTCGTTGCCACGAACATCATTGGCACGCCCACCACGTTCTTCGTGGACAGCAATGGAACCGTCATTGACACCGTGACGGGCGGCAACAGCTACGAGAGCTGGAAGGAAAAGGTCGACCAGGCATTGGCGTCGCTCGGATAGCCCACACGCATTCGTAGCGCATCTGGCGAAAGGCATCAACGAAATGTCCAAGAACAGAAACGTCATCACGATCGCCCTCTTCGTGGCCTCGGTCGCCCTCATCGTGGCCGGCGTCTTCATGGGCGAACCTGACACCGTACTGGGCAAGGCAATCAACGTCTGCATGGAGTGTATCGGAATTGGCTAACACAAGAGACGCCTCGATGGCAAAGCACTCGCGCGTCCGCACCTTGTTCCAGGCAGGCTGGTTCGCGCTCACCAATGGTTACGTACGCGGCTACACAAGCGGCAAGATCTTCACCGGCAACAGCAAGATTCTCTGCGTGCCCGGCCTCAACTGCTACTCGTGCCCAGGCGCCCTCGCATCCTGCCCCATCGGCTCGCTGCAAGCCGTGCTCAACAAGAGCACCTTTAAGGTCTCGCTCTACGTCTTTGGCCTCATGAGCATGTTCGGCGTGCTCTTTGGCAGGCTCGTCTGTGCCTGGATGTGCCCCTTCGGCCTCGTTCAGGACCTTCTGTACAAGATCAAGCTGGGGCCAAAGAACAAGAACCTCCCCGGCCACAAGTACCTTCGCTGGCTGCGCTTTGTGATTCTGGCCGTCATGGTCATCCTGTTGCCCATGCTGGTGATGGACGTGACCGGCACCGGCCAGCCGTGGTTCTGCGAATGGATCTGCCCGAGCGGCACGCTCTTTGGCGGCATTCCGCTTACCATCATGAACGAGTCCTTCCGTGCCATCATCGGATTCCGCTTCTTCTGGAAGATGTTCATCCTGGTGGCAATCTGCCTTCTCTCCATCTGGTGGTACCGGCCCTTCTGCAAGTACCTCTGCCCGCTTGGCGCCATCTACGGAGTGTTCAATCCCGTGTCGACCTATCGGTTCGAGATCGACACCAACAAGTGCGTCAAGTGCCATGCATGCCAGCGCGCCTGTGGCATGGACATCGCCACCTTCCAGACCCCCAACAGCATGGACTGCATCCGCTGCGGCGACTGCATGAAGGCTTGCCCGACAGGCGCCATCAGCTCCACGTGGGGCGCTTTGGGACAGAGCGTGAAGACGCGCTGCTTCGTGGATGACGAGGAAGAGCGCAAGGCAGGCGCCCATGCACGTGTGCAGGCCTCTGGGACCTCCACGACCCCGTACAGCATTCCAAAGACCGCTCTGCGCGTCATGGGAGTCGCCATGATCGTCGGCGGCCTTCTCAGCATTTGGGCCTCCTTCCGCTTTGGTCTGTATGGCAACTTCAACTACCGAATCAACATGCCCGACATTGCCTATGTGGGATTTGCCACGCTACTGCTTGGCGCCACGAAGGTGACCGCATCGGCCATCGTGGCGCTCACCGGCGTCTATGTGCTCCGCAACATCGACGATAACGAGAAGATCCTCACCGCGAGCGAGAAGATCCGCACGGCATACCTCATCTACCTCGGGGGAATAGTCGCAACGATTATCAATATCGCGTTGGAGCTCCAAACGCTCTCGTTCATCACCAACAGCCTGATATACGCCAGCTATCCGATACTCGTTGTCTTCCCGCTCTGGATGTTCTTCGCCTGTGCCAAGAGATACATGGAGACCGGAAAGCTCAAGGGTCTGATGTGGTTCTTCTACGTGATCGTGATGATCTTTACTCTGATCACATCCGTGCTCTCTGGCTTGCTGCTCATCGACGAGCTGTTCTACATCTCTTCTGAGTAGCTCTCGAACATCGACGCGAAAGGCCACAACAGGGATCAGGATTGCTTCTGGTCCCTGTTTTGTGTTGACATGTGCCAGGGGTATCTGGTGCGCTGTGCCGACTAGTCCGCGTAAGGGCGAATCTTGGGGCGATTTAGGAGCCGTTCTTCGCGCTGGCGCGGACTAGTTGTGTCCCGTCCGCACTCACGCGAATCTTGAGCTAATCTAGCGGCTGTTTTTCGCACTCGCGCGGACTAGTGGCAACACGTCCGCCAGGCAACGAATCTTGAGGTATGGAACCGGCCAAGGGCAGGCCGGGCGTCGACTTCGGTTCCGACGACAAAAAGGGCCCCGGATCGCTCCGGGGCCCGAGTTCGCACCTATGCGCAACTAAAGCTTACGCCCAGCCCTTGCCGTCGGAACCGAAGTCGACAATGAGCTCCTTGGCGCGGTCGACGATGGCGTCGAAGCCAGGCTTGAGGAGCTTGCGCGGGTCGTAGTTCTTGCCCTTCTTGGCCTCGCCGGAATCGACGAATGCCCACGTGGCCTTAGCCATGGCAACCTGAAGGTCGGTGTTGACGTTGATCTTGGCGATGCCGTTGTGGATGGCTTCCTGGACCATGGCGGTCGGAATGCCGGTGCCACCGTGAAGGACGAGCGGCAGGTCGCCGGTCAGGGCCTTGATCTCGGCCAGACGGTCCATGGACAGGCCCTCCCAATCATCGGGATACAGGCCGTGGATGTTGCCGATGCCGCAGGCGAGGAAGTCAACGCCGAGGTCGGCGATAGCCTTGCACTCGTTGGGATCTGCGAGCTCACCAGCGGAGGCGACGCCGTCCTCAACGCCACCGATGCCGCCGACCTCAGCCTCGACGGAGATGCCCTTGCCGTGGCAGAGCTTCACGATCTCGGCGGTGCGCTCCATGTTGATATCGAACGTGGGCTCATGGGAGCCGTCATACATGATGGAGGTGAAGCCAGCATCGATGGCCTTGAAGCAGTCCTCGTAGGTACCATGGTCGAGGTGCATAGCAACGGGCACGGTGATGTTCATGTAGTCGACGAGGTCCTTGACGACATCGGCGACAACCTTGAAGCCCATCTGCCACTTGGCAGCGCCAGCGGTGCACTGGATGATGACGGGAGACTGGAGCTCCTCGGCGGCCAGGAGGATGGAGCGGGTCCACTCGAGGTCGTTGGTGTTGAAGGCGGGAATACCGTAGTGACCAGCAACAGCGGCGTCGAGCATGTACTTGGCATTAACAAGCATGTGGTACCTCCAAATTGGTCGGACTTCCATAACTGGGGTAATGATAGCGCTGGTTTGCCACAAATTGCTCTCCGCTGTCTGCCAATATGCGCTTTTTTGGGTGAGCGTAGGTTTTCGGCCAATCATGTGCCAAAGGGGGTATAACCTACCACGCTTAATACTGGGTTGGATTAGGGAGCAAATCTTGGCTCAACAGCAGACGCAGCGCCATGCGCGACAGCAAGACCCACCTGAGAAGAAGGGCATCCTCGACCAGATGTCCCTGCCGGCCGTACTAGCGGCCATGCTCACCTCTATGACGTCGTTTCTCTTCTCGTCCAAGCTCGGACTGACCGGATCGCTTATCGGCGCGGCCATCGCCGCAGCCGTCTCGACCATGGCGTCCCAGCTCTACAACGCCATGATCAACTCATCTGTCGAGAAGATCCAGGATCTCTCAAAGCAGATGCAGACACAGAGTGAAGAGCAGCAAAGTGCGACGGAGGCGAAACATCGCCACCGTGCGACCATCATGAAGCGCACGTTCATCGTGGCAGTCGTCGCAGCACTGGCAGCCCTTCTGGCCTACGGCATCATCGTCCGTGTCGCCACGCAGGGCCAGGGCATCGGGCCTACCTCGTTCGAGGAGATCTCTCAGCCCGTCGTGCAGGAGACCGAGGAGATAGTCGCAGATGACGCCAGCACGCAGACGGATCCCACGAAGGAGTCCGACACGCAAGCTACGACGACCACCACGGTCAGCAGCAACGGCAATGAGGGCAGCTCCTCTGACGCCGCCTCCGCCACCCAGACGAACGACACGACCGGCGGGGCAGGGACCACAGGTGACAGCCAGACCACCGAGCAAGGTGCCACTGGAACGGGAGAGACGGGCACGGACGCTACAGGCGCCGCACAGGGCACCTCTCCCGAGACAGCCCTTACAGCCACAACCAGTGAAGTAGCGCCTGCGAGCTAAAGGCCTGCGAAATGGCCCGCGGCGGGCCACACGAATGCCAAAAGTCATCCCGTCGTTTCTTCCATCGGGTACAATTCCTGGGTCCAAAGGTGTACCCGCCAGCGTAAAACACGAGAGCAACCGTGCCACATGAATGGCCCGCGACGGGACAATGGAGGCGGTGCACCTAGGGGACAGTCCCTTGGCTGCACCGCATGCTCTGATGGCATGCGGT
>JAGAVX010000044.1 GCA_017941705.1 Atopobiaceae bacterium | reverse complement strand
TACGGCAGGCTATCTTATTGACGGCTACGAGGGCTACGATGGCGGAGAGACCATGATCTACTCTGGCGGCGAAGGAACCTACTACGAGCCGCCTGCGGACATCCACAGCTGGACCAACGCGTTTCGCGCATACGCCTCCGAACATGGCGTGCAATCGTTCGTGAATGCTGGCGTCAGCGGCTTTAGGATGCAGTACCTGGCCGAGGATCCCGACGCATGGCTGGGTGACGGTGCGAGCGTCATCGTGGTGATGCTGGGCACCAACGACGCCGCAAAAGAATCAGTCGAGGACTTTGCGGTATATGCGAGCGAGGGACTGCAGGCGGCTGCTTCGCGCTGCGAGCACCTCGTCGTGGTGTCCCCACCCAACAACGAGCGCAATGACACCGAGAACCTCTACGGCATGGACCAGATCGACGCCGTCCTCTCGGAGGAGAGCGCCGTTCACGGCTGGGAGCACGTGTCGCTGCTCGATGTGATCGCAGTGGGGACGGACGACTTCTTCCCCGACCAGGTCCATCCCACCGAGCAGGGATCCGCAAAGCTCTGGGAGGCCTTCCGCACCCGTCTCGGTTTGGCGTAGGTCACGCCCACCGGCTTGTTCGCCTTATGAAAGCGGGGTCGAGGGACGCTCCCCTCGACCCCGCTTGCCTATCTGCGCCTGCGGATCAGATAGCACCGCGGCGCATTGCGCGACCGCTCGAAGTCGTGTGGGACGGCCCGTCCGCTCACATTCTCGGGGGTAAGACCGGCCCGTTCGAGGGCGTCATAGTCGAGCCTGACATTGGGGTCGTCATAGGCGAGGAGCATCACTCCGTCGGCACTCAGCACCTTCCCGGCGGCGCACAGCAGCCGAAGGCAATCGCGCGAGAGGTCCCAGTCACGCCCGCCGGCATCGCGCGCCGGCAGCCAAGCTGGCGCCTCGCAAATCACGAGGTCATAGCTGCGATGGGCAGCAGCCTCTCGAGCGAGCCACATACGCACGTCCTCACAAGCCTGCCGATGCGTCTTGCCGGCAAGGCCATTCTCGCGAAGCTGTCCCACAGCCTCACCGAGCCATTCCTTGGATCCATCGACGATCACCGTACTCGTGGCGCCAGCCATGGCGGCGTTCACGAGTGCGAGGCCCGACGTGGCAAAGAGCGCTGCCACCCGCCGGCCCTCTGCCAATGAGCCCGCCAGGCTCCGGACCGATCGATGTGCCAAAAACTGACCGGCGCCAGAGCGCGCAAGATCCACCTCAAATCGGCAAGCGCCTTCGGAGATGGTCAATGGCGTCCGCGCGAGCCGTGCCTGCTCCCCTCTCTGCCTTTGCTGCCACGGCCGTGCGATCACATGGGTGGCAGGGATGTCGAGCACGGCACCGGAGAGCGCAACAGCGTCGGCAAATCGCCGCGCCGCCCGTTGCAGGTCGACCGATGCCGGCCTACGACGCTCCTCGATCACGAAGTGGCGCTCGCCCTCGTTTTGACCAGAACCCTGGAACAGGTCAATCGCAACCGCATAGTCAGGAAGATCGGCATCGTACACGCGATAGCATTCAACGTGAGCCTTGCGTGCCCACTTTGCCCGCTCCTTGGCAACCTTCCGCAGCCGCGCAGCAAACTGCCCGCTGTTCTCATCGGCAACCGAAACCGTGCGGTCTTGCCCCGCGAGCGACACGATATGCTGCACCTGACGTTCTGTGCCGTCTCCGTAAAGCCGCGTCCACACACGTATCGGACCGTTGTAGCAGTCGATGACCTCCTGCGGAACACGACCAAGCGCCGTGTCGACAGCCAGATCGGGCGAGACGATTGCGATGCCCCAGCTGGCGGGAATGGCGTCGGCCGCTGCCGATAGCGCCGCGTTGACCTCGGGAAGCTCGCCCTGCGAGAGAAGACGCTGGCCGTAGGGAGGATTTGCGACCATGAGTCCGGGGACATCGCCGGCGCCACGAAGCTCGCGCATGCGTCGTGCGAGGTTTGCCGCATCGTCGACTTTGAATGAAATGAGGTCTGCCACCCCCGCACGGCTCGCATTGGCACGCGCAATCCGCACCGCTGCCTCACTGAGGTCACCCGCAATGATCCTCACCCCTCGCACCGAACGCCTCCGCTCAAGCGCCTGACCACGCACGCGCTCCCATAGGTCGCGATCATGTCCGAGCCAGCCCTCGAACCCCCAGCGCTGGCGCAACAGCCCGGGAGCGGCATCCGCCAGCATCAGGGCGGCCTCGATCGAGAAGGTACCCGACCCGCACATCGGGTCGGCAAGGCAACCTCCCTTGGCAGCGATACGGTCCCACCCAGCGGCCAGGAGAATGCCAGCCGCAAGCGTCTCCTTGAGCGGCGCCTCCGTCTGCACGCCCTCCTGGCGATAGCCCCTGCGATGCAGCGATGCGCCAGAAAGATTGAGATACACCGTCGCCTTCCTGGGGTGCACCGCGACATTGATCGAAAGGTCGGGATCCTTTGCGTCGACATCCGGCCTCGCTCCGCGCACGTCACGCAGGTGGTCGCATACGGCATCCTTCACCTTGAGGGCGATGAACTTGGTGTTTCGCAGCTCCGGATTCTCGCCATGCGCATCTACGGCTATGGTCGCCTCTGGTGGCACATGCCGCTCCCATGGAAGCGCAGCCACCCCCTGATACAGCTCGTCCGCATCGGTGGCGGCGACGCGTGCCAGCACCAGCTGCACGCGCGTGGCGCTTCGCAACCAGAGGCATGCCCGGTAGGCATCCTCCAGCGCGCCAAAGAAGATCACGCCCCCGACCTGAGGTCTCACGCGCCTCATGCCAAGCGTGCGCAGCTCACGGGCGAGCACATCCTCAAAGCCTCCCGCACAGCGGGCAAAGAACTCCATACTTGTTCCTGGCACACGTGCTCCCATCAAATCAAAGAATGCACCAGAGTTCGAGACTCCGATGTCTAGAGTGCTCGCAGCAGGGCCGTGGCGACCTCAAGCATGCCAAGCGCCATCTCTCGGGCGTCGACGAGAGCCTCGTAGGGCACATCCTCGGTGAGCACCCCTCGTCTGAGGTCGCCCGGAAGCTTGCCGCGCTGGTCAGCCTTGCGATCCTGGTACCATTCCTGGCTGCCATAGTATGCGCTCAGGTCCCGAATGGCATCGGTCGCATCGACCAGTTCCGCTACCGCATCGCGCATTTGGTCCACGGCATCGCAGGTCTGATCGAGGGCCTGCTCCATCGCGGCGACTCTCTCGGCAGATTCCATCAGGCTTCCCTCTCTCACGCCAGTCCTTGCGTCACGCACGCGCCTAAAGCAGCTCCTCGACAAGTTCTACGGCATGACGCACGCAGTCGTCGCAATCGCATAGGACGACGCCCGTGTCACGGCCCTTGAGGTCCTTGCATATCGTCGCTCCGCAGCGGTCGGCAAAGCGTGCATGGAGCTCGCCCGCATCGCGTATCACTGGACGCCCCTCGAAGCGCTCGATGCCAAGCAGCATCTCGGCTGCGACCAGAGCGCCGCAGGTGCCCTCCATGCCTCCCATGCCAATCCCAAAGCCCGCACCAAGCTTGCGAAGCAGGTCCTCGGGCACATCGACCCTGTCGGCAAACGCGCAGAGCACCGCCTGGCAGCAGTTGTGGCGGTTGTGCTTGAGCTGGACGGCGAGTTCCTTGCGTTCCACGGCACACTCCTTGTGTCTGACATTCCGCTGAGGCGAGGCACGAGGCCCCGCATATGGCCTCTGTGTCGAGGCGTCGCATCCTTAAAGGGAGATGACCCGTGGCGCGACGGACATAAGAAGTATCGGTCGCTTTGCCCTCAAGCGCAAGAAGGCCTGCGAACTTAGCATATCGGTAACATGCATCTGATACGCTACCCTCCGTCAACCGAGGGAAAGGCGGCCATGTTCAGAGAGATGAGGCGCAGCTCCCAGCTGCTAAGCAACGAGAAGGACGTCGAGATCCTGACCAACGCGCGGCGCGGGGTGCTTTCGGTGCTAGGCGACGACGGGTATCCATACGGAGTGCCCGTCAACTTTGTGTACGATCCGTCGCGCGGCGAGCTTGGGACCATCTTCTTCCATGCGGCACTCTCTGGTCACAAGCTCGACGCCATGAAGGCGTACGACAAGGTCAGCTTCTGCGCTATGGACGAGGGATACCAAAACGAGGGCGAGTGGTGGTACTACGTCAACTCTGTCATTTGCTTCTGCCGCGCATCGGTCATCGAGGACCCTCAGCTCAAGCACGATGCACTTGCCGCTCTGGCGCGCAAGTACTTCCCGCCGCAGGTCGACATCGAGGGCGATATCGCCAAGAACGGCGACCGCATCTACATGATCGAGCTTAGGGTCGAGCATATGACCGGCAAGATCGTGCAGGAGAAGTAGGCACGTCGGGACACTAGAACCATGTCCCACCCGTGCGGCATTTCGCGGTAACCTATCATCGCACGGAGGAAGGGCATGGTGCGGAGCACCTTGAACCCGACTTCCCTCCAATGGTGCTTGTCACTGTCAAGCGCGCGGTCAAGTAGTCTATGCAGAGGTCGGAGGGCAAGGTGCTCAACGTCGTACTGGTAGAGCCGGAGATTCCGGCAAACACCGGCAACATCGGACGCACATGCGTCATCACGGGAGCGCGTCTCCATCTGGTGGGGCCGCTTGGCTTTGACCTTTCGGACCAGGCCGTGAGACGCGCGGGACTTGCCTACTGGGAGAGCCTCGATTTTCGTACCTACCGCGACTGGGATGAGCTTGTCGACCTCAACCAGACGCTTCGTGCCGGGCTCATGCAAAAGAGCGAGCCCATCGTCCATCTCCTCACCAAGCACGGCGAGCGCATCTACAGCGACTCGACCTACCACGATGGCGACTGGTTGATCTTTGGCAAGGAGAGCTCCGGTCTGAGCGCGGAGCTACTGGGCGATCACCCCGCACTTTGCGAGCGCATTCCCATGCGTTCGGACGAGGCGCTGGGAAACGCCACGGCCTGGCACGAGAGCTTCGACGAGCTGCACCCAGAACTCGAGCGCGATATCTGCGGCAACTTCGTCGACCGGCGCGCCGGGCAGATCACCTCGCTGAACCTCTCAAACGCCGCCGCCATCGTCATCTACGAGGCGCTGCGCCAGACCGGATTCGCCGGCCTATAACCACCCAGCATGCGGTGCAGCCAGGGGACAGTCCCTTCGTTGCACCGCACAAATCAGGGCTCCCGCTTCGATCGAGCGGGAGCCCCTTGCTTGCGATAGGCATATGGCCGAGTTACTGAATACGCGTCCTGCAGTAGGGGCACACCTTCCAGTCGGCATTGAGGGGACGATGGCACGTGGGGCAGACGTTGCGCACCTGCGTGTTGCAGATCGGGCACACCACGAAGTCACGGTCGATGGGAGCACCGCACTTGGGGCAGATGCCGTAGTGCGACAGCTGATGCTCGCGCAGGGCAATGTCGAGGTCCTGCTCCTCGCGGTCGACGAGGTATGAGCTGGGACGCAGGATGACGTAGGCGAGAATGCCCACCACGGGGATGACCGAGATGATCGCCCAGACCCACCAAGGCTCGGCGCCACGACGCTGGGCGTCACGAATCACGTAGACGATGGAAAGGATGTACACCATCACGATGCAAGCCACCATGAGGTACAGCACCATGCGCACCTCGGGTGTCATCAGCTGGTCGAGAAGTTCGCGCATCTGGCCCCGGCTCCTTTGCAATCACATGCGGCACGACGTACCACAATCAAGTCATAGACTCAGAAATTGTATCAGAACCTTAGCGCATTAGACCCGCGACCTCACCCGCAAGCGTGATTGAACCACATGCAATGTATGAATCTTCACACAAGGCCTCCACCGCACGAGCCACGGAAGGATACACGCCACCGACGCGGGCGCCCGCAGAGCGGAACTTCCCTGCAAGCTCATCAGCGGGAAGCGCCCTGTGCGACGAGGTCTGCGTCACGTAGACGCAGGGGAACTCTCCTGCCAGGAGCGCCACGATACCATCGACATCCTTGTCCGAGAGTACTGCGGCAAGCAGTGGCGGACGATCCTGCACATCCGGCGCGATGGCGCGGACCGCCGTCAGGAAGGTCTCGACCGATTGGGGGTTGTGACAGGCATCGATGACCACGACAGGGTCGCCCTTCACCATGTCGAAGCGTCCTGGTGTCGGACAATGAGCAATGGACTGGCGAAGCTTGTCGGGGTCGAGCGTACGCTGCAGGTAGTTCTCGCACAGCATCACCGCGCATGCGATATTTGCCGCCTGATAGGCAGGCTTGGGAGCAGCCAGCTCCGTGTAGGTGCATCGGGGCGTCGTGACCGTCAGCTCCAGCGGAAGGCCTATGCGCGTCGGTCGCTTGGTGATGGCATACGATGCGCGGGGCAGCTCCCCGTGCTCGCGCGGGATCCCAGGATGCATCTCGCCTTGGGCATCCGCCAGGTCAACCGGCCGAAGCAGGACGGGACAAACATCCTGCTCTTCGCAACGTGCGAGGAACACATCCTCCACCGAATCGGGTGTCGCCGTGCCCACACCCAGCACGCACGACCTACCTCGCTGTATGACCGCCGCCTTCTCGCCCGAGATGGCCTCGAGCGTGTCGCCCAGGATGTGGGTATGGTCGAGGCCCACGCCGGTCACCGTCACCGCCTTGATGCTCTTTGCTGCCGAGGTGGCATCCCAGCGTCCACCCATGCCGACCTCGAGCACCGCTACGTCTATGCCAGCCTCGGCGTACACCACCAGCGCCGCGACCGTAAGCAGGTCGAACTCGGTCACGTCGTAGGGCCGCAGACCCTCATCGCGTCGCCGCGCGTTGACGCGCCGCCCCGCCTCGAGGGCTGTGGAGAGCCCGTGGGCAAAGGCCTCCTCCGACACCGGCGCGCCCTCGACCTCCATGCGCTCGGTATAGCTCACCAACTCGGGGCTGGTATAGAGCGCCGAGCGAAGGCCCTCCCCCGCCAGAATGGCCGCCGCATAGCGTGAGGTGGACGTCTTGCCGTTCGTGCCAGCGACTTGCAGGCATTCATAGCACAGGTCGGGGTTTCCGCACTCCTCGATCATGTCGACCACGGTCTCGAGCATGGGCTGGATGCCAAGCTTGAGCGTCTCGTGCAACTGGTGGAGCGACTCCTCATAGGAGAGCTCCGGGACATCGAAGGGCACGCTGTACGACATGGGTCATCACTCCAAGAATATGGCTCGGCACAGACGGGGTGCGCTACGCCGATGCGATGTTACGGACGATAGGTTGCACAGTTGTAGGGCGTCTCGTAGCAGTCCACCTGGCATACGGGCAGCCCCTTGGCCTGCAACTGCTCGCAGATCCATCGGGCAAGATTCTCCGCCGTCGTCCTGAACGGCAGGAACGTGAGCGAGAAGCCCTCGGACTCGAGCGCGGCAACCGTCGCTGGCGAGAGGGAGCCCTCCTCGACGAGAAACGTGTGATCAAGCGAGTTCACAACCTCGCGCACCGCGCGCTTGAACGCGCCAAAGTCAAGGACCATGCCCCTCATCGTGCCGCTTTCCTGAAGCTCCTCCTGCTGCAGGTACACCACCACACGCCAACGATGGCCGTGCAGGTTCTCGCACTTGCCGTAGTAGTCGGTCAGAAAATGCGCGCTGTCAAAGCTCGCCTCGGTCTTGAGCCCAAACACGCTACTCACCCCTCTTGTAAGCCAGCCAGTACATGCCGCCCAAAAGCAGGGCGCCACCGACCATGTTACCCAACGTGGCGGCACTCAGGTTTGAGAGCATACCAGAGAGGCCAAGGGCCGAAACATCGACGCCCTCAGGCGCAGCGCCAGCCGCGCTTGCGAGGATTCCCAGGGGAATGAAGAACATGTTGGCCACACAGTGCTCGAAGCCGCATGCCACGAACATGGTGACCGGCAGGGCGGCGCACAGGAACTTGTCGACCACCGTACGAGCCGCAAAGCTCATCCAGACCGCAAGGCAGACCAGCACGTTGCACATGATGGCCCTCCCAAAGGCCACGCCCCACGGGAGGGCGCATTTTGCGGCAGCGACGCTCACCATGGTGGCCCCCACGGCCCCACCATTCATGCCAGCATAGTTGGCAAGCCAGAGCAGGCCGACCAGCAGCAGCGACCCCACCAGGTTGCCCGCATACACCACAAGCCAGCTGCGGAGCAGCGCGCCGAGAGAGTACTTCCCCGAGAGGAAGCCCAAAGCCATGAGGTTGTTGCCGGTGAACAGCTCGGCGCCAGCCGTGAGCACAAAGAACAGGCCAAAGCTGAAGGCAAAGCCGCCAAGCACCGACGACGCTGCGAATCCGAGCGATGCATCGCTTTTTACCAGCAGCATGAACATGCCACCCGCGCCAATAAACAGGCCGGCGAGGATGGCAAGCACGAACGAGCGAAAGGCGGGCATCGTGGCCTTGCCCTCGCCCACCGCCTCTGCCTTGGCCTCTATCTGCGCACCCGTTAAGGCATCCGGCCTGATGGCAGCTATCTCTTTGTTTGTCATAGGCTAGTTCCCCAATCCGATCAGCCGGAGCGCCTCCTCACGCGCCTTGAGGTCGGTCTTGAACCATCCGCGCACCGCGCTGGTGACCGTCTGCGATCCCGCGCTCTTGATGCCGCGCATGGTCATGCACGTGTGCGTCGCTTCGAGGACGACAAGCACGCCCCGAGGCTCCAGGCGCAGCTCGAGGGCATCGGCAATCTGCTGCGTAAGGCGTTCCTGCACCTGCGGACGATGTGCATACCCAACCACGCACCGCGCGAGCTTCGAGAGCCCCGTGATCCTTCCGTCTTTTGGAAGGTAGCAGATGTGCGCCTTGCCCGTGAACGGCAGGAGGTGATGCTCGCACATGGACGAGAAGGGAATGTCCTTCACGATGACCATGTTCTCGTTGCCAGGCTCGTCAAACTGGCGCAGCAGATGCTCACTGGGATCTTCCTGCATGCCGCCGAATATTTCCTCGCAGGCTCTGGCCACGCGATCGGGCGTGTCGAGCAAGCCCTCACGATCAGGATCCTCGCCTATGGCGGCGAGGAGCTCGCGTATGGCCGCCCTGATGCGAGGCTGGTCGATCTGTGCAAAACCCTGGTCGTTCAGTACACGTTCCTCTGCCATGGCCCTCCCCTTCGAAGGCAGTCGTCCTCGCGGGCAGCACGTGACACTCGCACGGCTGCCGTGAGTAATGTTATCCCAAGGAGCGCTCAGCGGCCTCGACCACATGCTTCGCGAGCACGGCCGTCGTGACCGAGCCAACGCCTCCCGGCACCGGCGTGATGGCACCAACCACGGGCTCGACCTCGTCAAAGGCCACGTCCCCGCACAGCTTGCCCGCGGCCTCGTCCCAATTGATGCCCACGTCGATCACGGTCTGGCCGGCACTGACGGCGTCTTTGCCGATCGTACCGATATGACCAGCCGCAACCACCAGCACCTCGGCCTTACGGCACTCGGCGGCAAGGTCACGGGTACGCGTGTGGCACATGGTGACGGTGGCATTGCGGGCCTGCAACATCATCGAAACCGGCTTGCCGATGACCAGAGAACGGCCAACCACCGTCACGTCGGCACCCGTTAGCTCATACCCGTAATGGTCGAGCAGCTGGATGCATGCCTCGGCGGTGCAGGGAGGAAAGCCGATCGAACGGTTCGCGAACACGCCAAAGAGCGAGCCCTCGGTGATGCAGTCGACGTCCTTGGCGGGGTCGAGCGCTGCGCAGGCGGCAGCCTCGTCAAGCGTCTTGGGCAGGGGGCGGAACATGAGGCAACCATGAATCGCAACGTCCGCATTGACCCCGTCGATGACCGCCATCAGCTCATCCTGAGCGCAGTCCGCCGGAAGCACGAACTTCCTCACCGTGATGCCTATGGCATCACAACGCTTTGTGGCCCCGCGCTCGTACGAAAGGTCGTCGTCGCGCTCCCCCACGCGCACGATGGCGAGGGTCGGGATGACGTTTTGCGCCTTGAGCGCCTCCACCCTTCCGGTCAGCCTCTCCGTCAACGCCTTGGCAACGGGAAGACCCTTGAGCAGCTCCGCCATGATGCGCTCCTTTCCAGCTCTCTCGTGTCAAACCACCAGGTGCCGCAGACTCAGCCCCTGATCTTGTCCATCACTGCCTGCGCACAGGCCTCCGCGCGCGGAATGTATGTCGCGAGCATCTCGTCACAGGCGGCCTCGGTCTGCTCCGCAAAGGCGCGGTCCCTGAGGGTCTTGGTATTGACGAACACATTCATGCTGGCCGCCTCGAGCGCCGCGCGACAGAGTGCGGCACCACAGCCCACGTCAGAGATGAGCATCTTGGAGCCCTTCTCCCCCATCTCCTCGAGCAGCTCGATGGCACGGCAAACCTGGCGCATCATCTCAAGCGGCGCCGCGCAGGCAGCCTTGGTGGCCTCCTCCAGCACCTCAGCCCGCATTGGATCGTCGCGCGGAATCGCATAGGCCTTGGAAAGTGGGTAGAAGGCCTCAGCATCCTCGGCAACGAGATCGATGAGCCGCAGGCGCACGGCGGTTGCCTCCTTCAGCATGCGCTGGATGTCGTTCTCGACCGCCGCATAGGTCTTCTTTCCCGTGGTGAAGTTGCCGACCATCGAGCAGAGCGCCACACCCAAGGCACCCACGAGCGCGGCAGCTCCGCCGCCACCAGGCACCGACTCCTTCGCTGCCAAGACGGAGGCGAACTCCGCACAACTCCTGTCAGTCAGACGCTCGGCCATAATCGTCTCCTTGAGAATCTGAAGTGTTGCCGCACTAATCTTTCTTGTGCGGCAGAGTCACTGTTGGCACAAAGCCTCCAGCTGAGTCTGGGCGAGACGGGACGAGGGTCCTTTCGGAGAAAACATTCCGTAGCCGCGTTCTTTGCGGCGAGGACGTTTTCGCAGGAAGGACCCTCGTCCATCCCGCGAGTCTAGAACAGCCCGACGATGCGGCCATCCTCGGTGACGTCGATCTTCTCGGCGGCCGGAACGCGCGGCAGGCCGGGCATGGTCATGATGTCGCCCGTGAGGGCAACGATGAACCCGGCGCCAGCGCTGATCTTGAGGTTGCGCACCGTGAGGCGCCAGCCGCGCGGGGCACCGAGCTTGTTCTGATCGTCGGTGAAGGAGTACTGGGTCTTTGCCATGCAGATGGGCAGGCCGCCAAAGCCAAGCTCCTCGAGCTGCTTGAGCTGGTTGCGCGCAGAGCCCACCAGGTCGACGCCGTCGGCATGATAGATCTTGGTGGCGATGGCCTCGAGCTTCTCCTCGATCGAGAGGCCAAGGTCATAGGAGAAGTGGAACTCGCTCGGCTCGTCGCAGAGGCGCACAACCTCGTCGGCCAGCGCCACGCCACCCTTGCCGCCCTTCGCCCACACCTCGGAGAGCGCGACGTTGACGCCGAGCTCCTTGCACTTTGCCTCGACGAGGTCGAGCTCGGCCTTGGTGTCGGTCGGGAAGGCATTGATGGCCACGACGCAGGGCAGGCCATAGACGTCCTTGATGTTGCTCACATGCTGCAGCAGGTTGGGCATACCGGCCTCGAGCGCCTCGAGGTTCTCGGTGGTGAGCTGGTCCTTGGGCACGCCGCCGTTGTACTTGAGAGCACGCACGGTAGCCACGATGACCACCGCGGAGGGAGTGAGTCCCGTAGCGCGGCACTTGATGTCGAGGAACTTCTCAGCGCCAAGGTCCGCACCAAAGCCAGCCTCGGTAACCACGTAGTCGGCCATCTTCATGGCAGTGGTGGTCGCCATCACCGAGTTGCAGCCATGGGCGATGTTGGCAAACGGTCCGCCGTGCACGAACGCGGGGTTGTTCTCGAGCGTCTGTACCAGGTTGGGCTTGATGGCATCCTTGAGCAGAGCCGTGCAGGCACCCTCGGCATTGAGGTCGTGGACCGTGACCGGCTTGCGGTCGTAGGTGTAGGCAACGACCATGCGGCCGAGGCGGGCCTTGAGGTCGTCAAGGTCGGTGGCCAGGCAGAAGGCAGCCATGACCTCGGAGGCCACGGTGATGTCAAAGCCGTCCTGACGCGGAACGCCATCGGGGATGCCGCCCATGCCATCGACGACGTTGCGCAGCTGGCGGTCGTTCATGTCGACGCAGCGGCGCCAGATGACGCGACGCGGGTCGATGCTCAACTTGTTGTCCCATTTGATGGAGTTGTCGAGCATCGCGGCGATGAGGTTGTTGGCAGCACCGATGGCATGGAAGTCACCGGTGAAGTGCAGGTTGATGTCCTCCATGGGAACGACCTGTGCGTATCCGCCACCAGCGGCGCCGCCCTTGACGCCAAAGACGGGGCCCAGGGAAGGCTCACGCAGGCAGAGCATGGTCTGACGACCGGTGAGGTTCATGGCGTCCGCCAGACCAACCGATGTGGTGGTCTTGCCCTCGCCCGCGGGTGTGGGGTTGATAGCCGTGACCAGTATGAGCTTCGCCTTGCTCGGCAAGTCCCTCATGGAGTTGATGTCAACCTTTGCCTTGACCTTGCCATAGTGCTCGAGCTGGTCCTCGGTGAGGCCCGCCTTGGCCGCAACTTCGCTGATGGGAAGCATTGTGGCTTCCTGCGCGATCTCGATGTCGCTCTTGTACTCTGCCATCTTCGCTCCTTCTGTCTGGTGCTGTCCCGACCTTCCGACAATCCCATTGTCCCCTATAGCATGCCGCCAAAGCGCTCCCCATTTGCCATGACCACGAGCAAATCCGCAATCTTACAGAATTCTTCACGTCCGCCCTACGCGTCAAAGCAAGCGTACCGACGACCAAACACGCTTCCAATGCTCAAACTTGAGCATGTTTGGTACTCAATTAGCTGCAGGTTTTCGGTGTACGGCTTTGCGGATGCCTCATCTCGATGAAGGGGGTTCCACCGCGTTAGGGGCGCCGGCAAACTAGTATATGGGCCTGAAGTCGTACTCGCCATCTATGACGGGTATGTCTCGGGCCCCATCGATGCGAAAGCCAGCCATCCAGCGTCTTCCGTTGTAGTAGCGATCAAGCCCCTCGATGACCGCATCGACCTGCTCGCGAATGCCCTGGATCTCAGCTGTGACCGAGCCGTCACGCTCGTTCATCACCCAGCCGGTCGCACCGACCGACGAGGCGAGGTTGGTGGTGGTCCACCTGAATCCAACGCCTTGCACCGACCCCACAAACGAGTAACGGCGCCGAATCTTGGGTCCCAGGGCACCAGCGGCCCTAAGGCCCTCGCCTTGATCCTTCGCCTGCGCCATGCGACTCGCCTGCTCGACCTCCATGCGCTCGAGCTCCTTCGCAGCTGGATCTACGCCGGACATCATGTCACGCAAGTCTGAGAGCAGCCCCATGTACGCCTCGCTCGGTCGCGCCCGATGTGTCAGCGCTATCGTACACCAGTAGGCTGCGACGCACGTTACGTTTCAAGTAGGCACCATTTTCTCAGCCAGTGGGTGTCGTTTGCTAGAGTTATGCACATTCACGCATGAAGGGATGCCCATGAACCGCCAATTACAGCTTGCTGCCGTGTTCGCTGACACACAGGAGATGATTTCTGCTACGCCCGCTCTCAAGGAAGCCGCTCGTAGGTCGGCAGAGGCGACAAGCTTCCACGCTGCAGACGAGTGGCCTGAGCTATCCGTGGCAAAGCGCGCAGGTAACGTGCGTGTCTCCGAACGTCGCAGCTTCGAGGCGGCGCGAGCCATCATGCACGAGCTGCCAGAGTCACGAGTCGCCGTCCACAACTTTGCGTCACCGGTCAACCCGGGTGGCGGAGTGATTGCAGGATCCTCTGCACAGGAGGAGAGTCTCTGCCGGTGCTCCACCCTCTATGACAGCCTCGACCAACGCCGCATCTGGGAGGCCTATTACCTGCCCAATCGCGGATCGGGCGACGCACTCGCTACCGACGCGTGCATCTGGACGCCCGACGTCGTGGTATGCAAGAGCGACGAGTCGATTCCCCAGAGGCTTGATCAGGACGAATGGTTCACATGCGATGTCATCACCTGTGCGGCACCTAACCTGCGCGGAACAACGTCGAATCTCTTGAACCCTGATGCAAGCCGGACCGTCGGCGTACCCCTCACACGCATCTACGACATCCATCGCCAGCGTGCCAGCCACATCCTCACCGTCGCGGCGGCACATCAGGTCGACTGCCTGGTGTTGGGCGCCTTTGGCTGTGGCGCGTTTCGCAACGACCCCTACCTCGTGGCCAGTGCGTGGGAGGAGCCGGTAGAGAAGATGCGTCACCACTTTGACCTCATCGAATTTGCCATCTTCCACATGCCCTATGAAGCCGAGAACTACGAGGCATTCCGCGACCAGTTCGAGGCCGAGGCCTAACCTGGCACACTTGCTCCCCGGGAACATCTGTGCCACATGGCACGGATGTTCCCGGGGAGCAAGTGTGCCAAAAGACAGTTTTGCTCGCCCAGTGCTACACGCGGTTGTATGCGGCAAAGAACTCCTGCGTCTCGGGATCAGTGGGATGGTCCATGACGTCATACGGGCTGCCGTTCTCGGCGATGTGCCCGCCGCGCAGCAGCACGATGCGGTCGGCCGCGTCGTGCGCAAAGGCCATCTCGTGCGTCGCCATGAGGATGGTCGCCCCCTGAGCCTTGAGCTCGCCCACCATCTCGAGCACCTCACCCACCAGCAGCGGGTCAAGCGCCGATGTGATCTCGTCGAGCAAGAGCAGCTCGGGCTCCATCATCAGGGCACGGCAGATGGCAACGCGCTGCTGCTGGCCACCGGACAGGCGGTCGGGATACTCCTTGGCCTTCTGCTCCATGCCGATGCGGCGCAGGAGCCCCATCGCCTTCTCCTCGGCCTTCTCGCGCGGCCACTTGTGGACCTTGCGTGCGGCAAGCGTGACGTTGTTGAGCACCGTCATGTGCGAGAACAGGTTGAACTGCTGAAACACCACGCCGATGCGCGAGCGTGCCTTGTCCATGTTGATGCGCGGGTCGGTTATGTCGGTGTCACCGAGCCAGATCTGGCCGTCATTGACCTGCTCCAGCAGGTTGACACACTTCATGACCGTGGACTTGCCGCTGCCAGACGGGCCAAGCAGCGCCACGGTCTCATGCTTGTGGACGTCAAACGATATGTGGTCCAGCACCACGTTGTCGCCAAAGCGCTTGACCACGTTGTCGATGCGCAGGACTGGCTCGCCAATCCTGACCTTGCCCGTCGTCTCGTCTGCCATCAGACCATGCCTCCCGTCTGCTCGCGCTTGCGCAGGCGCTCGGAATACCAGTCATTAAGAATGATGAAGGGAACGCTCATCAGGATGAAGACGATACTTGCCACGATGTAGGGCGTGAAGTTGTAGGTCTTGGCAACCACGATCTGGGCGGCGCGGACGGCGTCCACGGCTCCCAGCGTACTGATGAGGCCCACGTCCTTTTGCATGCTAATGAAGTCGTTCATCAGGGCGGGAGCTATCTTGCGAAGGCCCTGCGGAATGATGACCAGACGCATGGTCTGCGTCTGAGTGAGGCCAAGCGAGCGCGCGGAGGCACGCTGTGAGGGATGCACATCCTGAAAGCCCGCGCGAAGGACCTCGGCTATGTAGGCCGAATAGCTCATGACCACGGCGATCGTTCCCAGGACCGCCTTGTCGATGCGACCAAAAAGCCCAAGGCCAGGAATGCCAAAGCCGATGAGGTAGAGCACCACGATCATGGGTATGCCGCGCATGATCGTGGTGTAAAAGCGCGCCACCACCCTCAGTGGGAACATCACCGCCGAGGTGGTCATGCGTATGAGTGCCAGGGATGTGCCCAGAATGGCGACACCGATGAGCGCGACGCCCAACACTCGTATGTTGAGCCAGAGACCCTCGAGCACCTGCGGCCACGCAAGCGCGAAGTACTCGGGAGAGAAGAACGACTCCTTCACACGAGGCCAGCCCGGCGAGTTCTTGAGGACCACGACGACAAGCACCACGAACAACAGCGACGACACGACGCTGGTGAGGTGCGAGCGCAGGTTCTCCTTGCGACGGTACTCCTCGCGTTCGCGTTCTACGTCGCTCACGGCATAGGTCGAACTATCTGGCATGCTGCAGACCACCTATCTGTGACGATGCCCGGCAGGCGGGCTTATGATATCGCTTGATTGAAGCGGCCCGCCTCCTCTGTGGAAGCGGGCCGCCCCTTGTCGTATGTCAGCCTACTTGGTGAGCGTAGGAATGTCGGTGGTGTAGGACGCAAGCCACTTCTCGATGAGACCGTCGATGGTGCCGTCGGAGAGAAGCGCGTTCATGGCGTCTGTCACGAACGGGGTGAGCGCGGAGTCCTTGGCAAGGGTGATGCCCAGGCCATCGGGGTCCTCGGTACCGGGAATCTGGCCCATGACGACACCGTTCTTAAGCTGCTCGGACTCGACCATGTACACGCACTGCGGAGTGTCGGTCACGAGGCAGTCGGCCTGACCGTTATCGACGGCAGCCACAGCGTCGGAGTTGTTGTTGAAGATGTCGACGCCCTCGTCAGAGCCACCCTTGATGATGTCCTTGACGTAGTCGATGGCGGTGGTGCCCATCATGACAGCAAAGACGGCGTCCTTGAGCTCGGCGCAGCTCTTGGCGCCGGCATACTTGCTGTCCTTCTTGACGATGATGGCCTGCGTCGGACGGAAGTAGGCAGGTGAGAAGTCGATTGCCTTCTTGCGGTCCTCGTTGATGGAGACCTGCTGGATGTTCATGTCCCAGTCATGCTCGCCGGGAGCAAAGGCCTCGTCAAACTCGCTGCGGACCCACGTCACGTCTTCCTTGGCAAAGCCCATCTTCTCTGCGAGCGCATAGATGACGGCTGCCTCGAAGCCCTCTCCACTTGCGGGGTCATCGTTCATGACCCAAGGCTCCCAAGCGGGGTTGCCAGTCGCGACGGTCAGCTTGCCCGGCTCGAAGGTGAGCTGCTTGACGTCATCGGTAGCCGCTGCATCGGTCGTGCCACCAGAAGCCGCATCGGAGGACCCGCCGCAGCCAGCCAGACCGGCCGTGGCAAGAGTAGCAACACTGAGCTTGAGCATCTGACGACGGGAGACAACAAAATCCATGACAAGGTCCCTTCTCACGCGTTCCTGCGACCATCGCAAGAATCACACGGTAGACGATACGCCTATGGTAACGCTTTGCATTCTTCTCTGATGGCAGAATCCCTTACAAGCTGAGACTGAGACCCCTATGCGTTTGCTCTTGCCTCATGCCTTCGTGCCACCGTCATGCTACATTGCTAACGTCAGTCAAACACTCGCAATGCAAGGGAGCGTCACGACTCCCCTATTCCTGGAGGCTCCAATGGGTACGCTCATCAACAACACGCTTACCGTCCTTCCCGCTGACCAGGGCCACTCGGTCGGCCGTCACGACATCTATATCGACGGGAACGCCATCGCTGGCATCGACAGCGCTCCTGCCGGATTCGATGCAACTGAGACCATCGATGGCACCAGGCTCCTTGCCATTCCAGGCCTCATCAACGCCCATACGCACACATATATGTCGATGATGCGCAATGTGGCTGACGACCTCTCGTTTGCCGACTGGCTCTTTGGCACCATCGAGCCCATCGAGGACAAGCTTGAGCCGAGGGACTCCTACTGGGGCTCGCTGCTCGCACAGGTCGAGATGATCCGCTCTGGCACCACCTGCTTCAATGACATGCAGATGCACATCCACCAGACCACGCAGGCCGTCTGCGAGTCGGGCATGCGTGCGGTGATTTGCCGTGGATTGGTCGGAGACACGTATGACCGTGCCGACCGCCGCATCGCCGAGGCCCTCGAGGAGCGCGATGCCTTTGCCGACTGCGACCGACTCACCTTCCGCTTGGGACCGCATGCGCCCTATTCCTGTGGGCCAGAGTACCTGCGCCTCATAGCTGACGTCGCCCGCGAGGAGGGCATGGGCATCCACATTCATATCGCCGAGTCACAAACCGAGTCGGACAACATGTGGCGCGACCATAACTGCACGCCCGTCGAGTACGTATGCGACGCAGGCATCTTCGATGCGCCGACCATCGCTGCGCACTGCATCCGCGTGAACGAGTCGGACCGCGCGATCCTGGCCGAGCACAACGTGAGCGTAGTCACCAACCCCGCGTCGAACATGAAGCTCGGCAACGGATTCGCGCCGGTTCCCGAGCTGGTCGAGGCAGGCGTCAACGTGTGCCTGGGCACCGACGGCGCCGCCTCGAACAATGCGCAGAACATGTTCCGTGAGCTGGGCCTTCTCGCCCTCGTCCACAAGGGCACGCACGACACGCCACAGTGCGTTTCTGCGAGCGAGGCCCTCGACATGGCCACGCGCAACGCGGCGCTGGCACTTGATTTGCCCTGCGGATCGATCGAGGTGGGCAAGAAGGCCGACCTTGCACTGCTTGACCTCGACGCGCCGTCGCTCACGCCATGCAACAATCCAGTCGCAGGCCTCTGCTACTCGGTGACGGGGTCCGAAGTCGACACCGTCATCATCGATGGCAAGGTGGTCATGCGCAATCGCGAGCTTCTCACTATCGACGAGGAGCGCGTACGGTTCGAGATCGCCAGAATCTGTCAGCGACTGGGCCTTTCGTAGTGAAAACCGCAACATTGCGCTGGAGAG
>JAGAVX010000043.1 GCA_017941705.1 Atopobiaceae bacterium | reverse complement strand
TTGACACCAAAAAGCTGCATACGAAGCATGTTGTAGGTGCAGAAATGACGATGCCCCGAAAATAACGCATACAAATGCTTGAGTGCTTCACGCAGCGTGGCGGCCCTTCCTAACCGCCTTGCCGCCACGGAGCCTCCTCCTGTCCGCCAGCCACACCAGTACAGCCCCCAGCAACACGCCAATGGCAATCAACATAAGGCGTTGTGGGGTCAGGAAGCGAAGCCCCTCGGTCACTGGGCTCGTCTTTTGCACGTAAGGAACTCGATGCCCGCGCACCAGCAGTCGATGCGTATTGACTGCATATGGGGTGCAGGTCACCAACGTGAGCAGGTCCTCACCGGGAACCAGCTCAAGCGCTTCGACCTCGGTGGGTTTGACAGTCAGAATCTGGTCGACTTCATACGAGAGAGCATGGTCCAAAATGTATATGTTGACGATGTCGCCCTCCCGCATCTGGTCAAGGTCAGTAAAGAGCGCCGCCGTCGCCAGGCCTCGATGCCCGGACAGCACGCAGTGCGATGTGTCACCACCTACGGGCAGGCTCGTCCCCTGAAGATGCACCGCACCCTTGAGCAGGCCATCCGGATCCGTGTCGTGGTAAATGGCCAGTCGCTGCCCGATCTTGGGGATGTCCACATACCCCATGACCCTGTCATTCGTAGGGTTCAGCAGCGAGTCGTACTCTGCATTCTGTTGAATCACCCTCGGGTCGTCGGCAAAGGGGTCGTCAATCACGTTGTAAAGGTGTCCCTGGTTCCATGCCACGGCCTCCGCCCACATGCGCTCGAGCTCCTCATCTGGCTGGGACTCCACCATCTCGTCGTAGCTCGTGGTCAAGCGGGTGCTCTGGTACATGAAGTAAAGGTTGCACGCAAAGGGATAGGCCATCACAGACAGCCCGATGCACGTCAGCACGGTAAGTATCGTGCGGCGGATGCGGCGTGCCAGCGACATCGGTTTGCGAGAACGCTTCGCCTTAACGCGAGTCACGATCCTGCTGCCTCTCGTCCACACCCAGATGAGCGCGCCAGGCCTCAACCCGCGAGCCGTGCCGCGACCCATATGCCCCGTGCCTTGCGGACCCATGCGGTTCAGCCCCAGCGCTGCGTCCGGTGCCGGCCGCCCGCAACCTGCCCCGCAGCGCGCGAACGGCCACTGCCGCACCAATACCCGCAGCCACACACGCCAACTGAAGCAGCATTCTCAGCAGTTGCGACGGATGAGGCGCCACCGCGCGCTTCTCATCGCCCTCCGTATACGGAACGCGATGCCCGCGCACCAGCAAGCGATCGGTGTTCACGCCATACGGAGTGCAAGTCACCAACGTCACCAAGTCCTCGCCGGGCTGAATGGCCAGCGAACGAGTCTCCTGCGGCTCCACGACCTCAATGCTGTCCACCTCGTACGCCATCTTCTGGTCCAGGACCTTGAGGTAAAAGAGGTCTCCTTTGTGTAACTGGTCCAGATCGGTGAATAGCTTGGCAGCAGGAAGCCCGCGGTGCGCGGTGACCACGGCGTGCGTGCTCTCGCCTCCCACCGGCAGGCTCGACCCAAAGATGTGACCACAGCCCTTGAGCAGGGACTCCTCAGTGGAGTAATGGTAGATGGGCAGGTGCACCTTGATCACGGGAATGTCGATCACGCCCATGACCTGGTCGCCCTGCACATTGAGATAGCCCTCGTACTCCTCGTCCGTCGTTCCCTCGCGGATGGCAAAGACGTCCGGAACGGTCTGACCCACCAGCTCGGTGTTGTACGCCTGCGCCGCGGCAATCTCGGCGGCAAAGCTCTCGGGGTCTCCGGCGTCTACAGTCTTCGAGAGCTCCTCGAGCTGGCGGTTGGTCCGCTGCTGGTAGATGAAGTTGCTCACGAACGGATATGCCATGATGCCAACACCCGCAAGGAAGGCCAAGAGCAAGGCCACCCTGCGGGCGCAACGGGCTATATTGCGTGCGTCTGCCATCGGTTAGGCTCGCGCACCCTGACGCGTGAGGCTCGCCATTTTGCGACGGAGCTCACCGGAGCGGTCAAAGACCAGCGCAGCGATGAACGAGCCAGCGAGCAGGAACGGGTAGGCACCCGGGCCTCCGGCGGCAGGCAGGCTGTACGTGCGCGCGTTGGGCACCTTAAGGATGATGGTGTCACCCTGCGTGGAAATCGAAGGCTGAGTCGCCGGATCGGGGCTGGCGATGGGGTCGCCGTTCTTGTCCACGAGCGTGACCGTTCCATCGGTTGCGACCTTCACGCCAATGGGGTTGTCCGGACCCATGACCAGATAGCCATCCGGCGCGGCAGTCTCCACGATCCAGTAGGTGCCAACGGTTAGGTCGGAAACGGTAACCACACCCTGCTCGCCAGCGGTCGTGTACTCGTCCTGAGAGAAGAGCTGCTCGTCCTTGTAGTCCTGGTCCTTGACGTACTTGCCGTCAGCGCCTTCGGCTCCGCCGTCCCGATAGACCTTGAACTTAGCTCCAGCCAGCGCATGAGAATCCTGCGCGTCGATCTTCCTGATGGTGATATCAACGGTCATAACTGGCTTGTTGATGATGAGCGCTTTACCAGAGCCAGAGTCGGGGACGACAAGTCCTTCAGTCGATGGTTCTCCATCGGTCCACTTGACATCGTGAACTTCACTGCCCGCTATATAAGAAACCTCACGAGGGGTATACGTTGTTGACTCGTGCTTATACTGCTTGTTTTCTCCCGCTGTCATCGTGTCCGAAGCGGTAAAGGTCTTGGTCGAAGCATCATACGTGCCTTCTTTGACCAGGTAGCGAACATCGTTGCCCGTCTCGCCGATCTGGAGCGTAGCTTTCCAGCTAACTCCCTTCTTGAGCTCGGCAACGCCCTTGTCGATGTCATTGCCCGTATAGACCGGCACCTCAGCGGACCACGTTTGGTCATCGCTGTTGTAAACCTGCTTGTACAGCTGCACCCAAACAGAGTCGTTGTCGTGGATAGCGCTGCTCGTTTCGTTGTTGTCGTCCTTGTCGTTCCACTGCTTCTCGACTTCGATAGTCGTCGGCACATTGGTAATCGTGACGGGCGAATTATTCGTACTAGCTTCGATGACCTTGACGGCATCCCCCGTCTCACTCGAGTTCCCCAGCTGATATGTGATTTCCTGCGTTGTCAGCTGCGTGTCCCCATTGCGATACAGCGGCGCAAAGGTCGATCCGTCAGGCAGCACCTCTTCCACGTAGTACGAGTAATCGCAATAGA
>JAGAVX010000042.1 GCA_017941705.1 Atopobiaceae bacterium | reverse complement strand
TGTCAGACTAGCAGTCGTGCGTCGAGACGGACACGCCCACGGGCGGCGCGCGGCGGGGCGAGCCATAGAGAAGCGGTCCCGGCCCGAAGATTCTCGGGCTGGGACCGCTCTGCCTCTTGACAGATGAATCTACATATCAGACCTCTACCGCTGGCGCGCGATGGCAACGAGAGGTGCCGTGCCCGTGTGCTAGATTGGGGCAAATCGGGCCAAGACGAGGAGCTGCCATGCATGTCGCACGAGTGCCGGAAGACGAGAAGCGCCAGTATCGCGAGCTGTTGCTGCTGGCTGACGAACAGTGGGACCTGGTCGAGCGCTACCTCGATCGCGGAGAGATGTGGGTGCTGGTTGAAGACGGCGCAACGCTCGCGGAATGCGTGGTCACCGACGAGGGCGAAGGTGTCTGCGAGGTCAAGAACCTAGCGGTCGACCCGTCTTGCCAGCGCCACGGGTTGGGGCGCACGCTCGTATCGCATGTGCAGCGCACCTACGCCGGCCGCTTTGCACGCCTTCGCATCTGTACGGGCGACAGCCCGCTGACGGTGCCGTTCTACGAAAGTTGCGGCCTGCAGATTGTGCGTCGCGACCCTGGCTACTTTCTGCGCACCTACGACCATCCCATCTTTGAGGCGGGTCGCCAGCTGACGGATCTCGTCGAGCTCGAATGCAGCCTGTGGCCGTATGCCCGGCCACGCACGGTCATCACGACCGACGGCGAGGTTGACGACCAGAACTCGCTCATCCGTGCGCTGCTCTATGCCAACGACATGGACATAGCGGGCATCGTGCTCACGAGCTCCGTGTATCACTATGCGGGCGATCCGGCGCGGGGCATCGAGCCGTTCCGTTGGACAGGCGACACCTGGCCGTACGAGATGATTGACCGCTATGCAGCCTGCCACGGCTGCCTCTTCGTGCACGACCCGCGCTATCCCGACCCCGACTACCTGCGAGAACACACCAAGATAGGCAACGTTGGCAGCGTCGGTAACATGACGGAGGAGACCGAGGGCTCGCGGTTCCTCGAGGAGCTCTTTCTGGATGATGACCCGCGCACCCTCTACGTGCAAACCTGGGGAGGCACCAACACGACGGCGCGCGCCTTGCGCTCCATCGAGGAGCGCTACGCGGGCATGCCCGAGTGGCAGGACGTATACCAGCGTATATGCGACAAGCTCGTTATCTATCTCATCCTCGATCAGGACGAGAGCTATGCGTCCTACATCGCCACCCGCTGGCCTGACATCACCGTGCTCAACGACACGAGCAACTTCTGGCACTTTGCCTACGCGTGGAAGCTGCATCCCGATGAGCTCAACCGAACCCTGCATGCCGACTGGCAGCGCAAGTACGTGGCGCCGGCGGCAGGGCCCCTCGCAGAGGCCTATGCGCTCGTGGGCGACGGCAAGTGGCTTGAGGGCGAGCTGCCCGAGGAGCAGCGCGGCGGCGATGCGTACCTCGAGGCGCATCCAGAATGCGAGCGCTACGACTTCATATCGGAGGGGGATAGCCCCAGCTTCCTGCATCTGGTGGACAGGGGCTTGCGCCAGCTGGAAAACCCCACGTACGGGGCATGGGGCGGTCGCTTTTCTGCCGGTGGCCGCAACACCGTTGCCGACTGGGATCCGTGGTCGGCGCGCTTCGAGGCGAGCTATACGCTCACGCGCTGGTTCGATGACATCCAGAATGACTTTGCGGCGCGGTTGGCATGGTGCAAGGCAGCACGTTACGAGGACGCTAACCATGCGCCCTTGGTGTGGGTTCGCGAGGGGCAAGACCTGACGGCGGCTCCCGGGGAGCAGCTGACGCTGACGGCGGCTGCGACCGATCCGGACGGCGACGCGCTGATGTACCTCTGGTGGCGCTACGCCGAGGCGGACACCTATGCCGGCACGTGGCGGCCGGGCGAACTCGAGGATGTGACGGCTGAGGGTCTGGTGCTCGATCGCGTGGCCACGCCTCCTGCCGGAGTGCAACCGGCGACTACCTGCGTGCTTTCGCGGGACCCACAGCTGACTTTCGACGTTCCCGCAGACGCTCGCCCAGGCGAGACCTTCCACCTCGTGGTGCAGGTCACGGACGCTGGCGAGCCACCGCTCACGACCTACGCGCGCGTAATCGTGACGGTCGCGTAGGTCGTGAGCCCAGCCGCCTGCGCGCGGGTCTCGATTGATGCGTCGTCGCATGCAAGTGCGACAAAAGAGCCACCCGCGTGACGGGTGGCTCCGCGCAAACTGGAGTGATGCTGGCTGGCCTCTGGCCTATGCGGCCTCGGCGAGCTCCTCCTCGGCACCCACGTACGTGACGCCGTCACCATAGATGGTGGTCCAGTCGTTCTTCATCGAGACGGGCACGTAGCCAAACTCCTGGCACTGGGCGAGCATCTCGTCGGCCTTCTTCTGGTTGCCGTTCTCGCGCTCGAGGTCATCGCAGCAAAGCTGGAAGGCGGCGGAGCGGTAGTTGGGGTTGCTCAGTGCGTAGTTGTCCATGGCAAAGTCGCCCGAGCTGTTGCCAAACGAGAGGACCGGCTGCTTGGCGATCTCGCGCTGGATGATGTAGCACTTGTTCTCCTTGAGGGTCTTCATGAGGAAGTCGCCACCAAGAACGAGCTGCTCGTCCTGCGAGAAGGTGTAGTCGAGACCGTCCTCGTCACCCTGCTCGGAGCCAACGAGCGACTCGTCGGAGCCCAGGATGTGGTTGAGCGGGAGATCGATGGGGCAGAGATGGGAGCTAAAGAGACCGCGCATGATGAGGCGGTCAGTGCCGGACATGCCGTAGACCTCGAAACCGTTGGCCTGGAGGTACTGGACCACCTGCACCATCGGCTGATAGAAGCTCTCGCCGCGCTTCATGCCGGTGTAGCTGGGCATGTCGGTCTCGGCAAACCTGTGCACGTAGTCATAGAACTGCTCGATGGTCATGCCCTTGAAGGCGGAGGCGACGGCCTGGCCGTGCTCGACGGGCAGCTCCTCGTACTTGGTGCCGTTCTCGTTCTGGTCGATGATCTTGGCGGCCACGGATTTCTCGAAGTCGGAGGCCTGGTCCTTGTAGTCGGGATCCTCGGTCACGCGGTACACGAGCAGCGTGTAGTCAAAGTAGTTGGGGTCGGTCTCGTTGAGCAGCGTGCCGTCGATGTCAAACGTGGCGATGCGGTCCTCGGCCGGAATGAAGTCGGGGGAGGACTCGTCGGTGACGGCCTCGACGTACTCGACGAGCTCCTTCTTGAGCGGAGCGTCGGCGGTCCAGAGGCTCAGGGGATCCTCGCCCTCGACGAGGGAGAGTTTGGCGCCTTCGTCCTCGCCTGCCGCCTCGGTTGCGGTCGCATCGGTGGCGGGCTGCTCGGTCGCGGCGGGCTTGTTGAGGAACAGCACGCCGAGCGCCAGGCAGGCACACAGGGCTGCGATGGCGACGACGCGCCAGATGCTCGGAACGAGCTTGGCATTACTATCCATGAATCATCCTTTCGTGAGGCGTTTTAATGCGATGCCATGTGGTTTCACATTATGCCATGCATAGTGATACCCGGACACACGTATGTTCTGTCTCGGGAAACTTGGTTTTTCCATCAAAACAGGAGCTGGGCCGAGAAGGGGAGCCAGAGGGGCTCCGCATGAAGCGAGCCCGCCCCAAGTGGGACGGGCTCGAGCTCAGACGGGTTGACCGCCTATGCGGCGCTGCCTCTACGCGTCTTCGCGATCGATGGGCAGGCACATGCAGCGGCAGCCGCCACGGCCGCGGGAAAGCTCGGGCGCAGCAAAGGCGTGCACCTTGATACCGGCCTTCTCGAGCAGGTCGAGGGTGACCTCGGCGCGGAGGAACCCGATGACCTCGCCGGGAGCGATGGCGAGCACGTTGGAGCCCATGTTCCAAGTCTCCCAGGCGCTTGCGATGGGATCGTTGCCGCCGCAGGGGATCAGGTTGACGGACTTGGTGCCCAGGGCCTCGCACAGGGCCTTGCGCCAGTCGTTGCTCACGAACTCGGCGTGCGGCTCCTCGTAGACGTCGTAGGTGAGCTTGTACACCGGCACGTTGCCCGACAGCAGCGGGTTGTAGATGAAGGTGTCGACGTCGACCATCGAGAGCATGTCGTCGAGGTACATGTTCTGGCGGTTCTGCTCGAGGTCGAAGACGTAAACCGACTTGAAGCCCTGCTTGAACAGCTCCTCGGCAACCAGCTCGATGGCCTGGGGCTCGGTGCGCTGGCTGGATCCGATGCAGACCGACTCCTTGTTCAGGATCATGAAGTTGCCGCCCTCAAGCACGTAGGGGTACTTGGGGTTGTACAGGTTCTTGATGATCTTGCCCTTGTAGGCGGGGGCGCTCTGGGCGATGTACTTCATCATGATCGGCTCGCGCTTGCGGGCATCCTTGCGCATGCGCGACAGGATGTAGGTGTCGCCGACGTTGATGGAGCTGTCGCGCGTGAAGTGCGTGTTGGTGAGCGGCTTGACCATGAAGAGGTCCTGCTTGGACACGAGACCGGCAAGCGTGGTTGCGTCGCCGACGGCGGGGTTGTTGCCACGGATGCCGCAGTAGATGGTCTCGACGAAGTCCTCGAGGTCAAGGGAGTCGTAGTAGCTGCGGACCGACTCGGCCAGACCTGCGGAGGGCAGGTTGGAGGCCGCGACGAAATCCTTGGTGAACTCGTTGCGGGACCATGCGTCCTTCATGGCGTCGGTGAAGAGGTCGCGCATGTCGAGGACCTCGACGCCGGCGTCGCGCAGGATTCCCGTGAAGATGTCGTGCTCGGCCTGAGTCGACGGGAGGAAGGGGGTGTCCTCAAAGAGCATCTCTTCGAGCATTGAGGGGTGGATCTGCTTGAGCTCGTTACCAGGACGGTGAACCATGACGGTATTGAGCTTGCCGATTTCAGAATATACATGAATCATGAATACGCACTCCTTTCGTATACATTCTTGTTTACAGGTGCGTTAACTCGCACTTAAATCATCCATCTTGTGCAACAGAATAACCAATAAAAGTCTTGAGATATTCCGCAAGCGGTAGGTTCATTGTGCGGGGAGCTTAACCATGGGCGGCGTTTCGCTCAAATCTGCTTTTGTGCGTAAGGTGTGCGCCGAGTGCGTGGGCTTTCGCTGCGACTGAAAGAATCCGTCGGGCGGGTGGTATCCTCATAGAGTTAAAGAAGAGTACCGCCGCTCGGGCGGCGTCAATCAAGGAGCAAAGATGCGAGACAAGCTTGAGAAGCTGCTCGAGGCGTATGCCGAGCTTGAGAAGAAGATGGTCGATCCCGCCGTTGTTTCGGATCCCAAGGAATATGCCCGCATAGCCAAGGAGCACGCAAACCAGTCCGAGCTGGCGTCCAAGGCGCGCGAATACATCTCGGCGCTCGATGACATCGAGGTCGCCAAGGAAATGCTGCGCGAGGCGACCGACTCCGACGAGAAGGAGATGCTCCAGGAGGACATATCGTCCAACGAGGCAAAGCTCCCCGATCTCGAGGACGAGATCAAGGTCATGCTCATCCCCGGTGACCCCAACGACGAGAAGGACACCATCGTCGAGATCCGCGGTGCGGCGGGTGGCGACGAGGCGGCCATCTTCGCGGGCGACCTCTTTAAGATGTACGAGCGCTTTGCCGCAAGTCGTGGCTGGAAGATCGAGGTCTTCTCGTCCAGCCCCAGCGACGCGGGCGGCTTCAAGACGATCGAGTTCAAGGTCACGGGTGACAAGGTCTTCTCCGTGATGAAGTACGAGGGCGGCGTCCATCGCGTCCAGCGTGTGCCCGTCACCGAGAGCCAGGGGCGCATCCAGACCTCCACGGCCACCGTGGTCGTCATGCCCGAGGCCGATGACATCGACATCCAGATCGCGCAGGAGGACCTGCGCATCGACACCTACTGCGCGAGCGGTCCGGGCGGCCAGGGCGTCAACACGACCTATTCGGCCGTGCGCATCACGCACCTGCCCACCAACACCGTGGTGCAGTCTCAGGACCAGCGCTCCCAGATCCAGAACCGCGAGGTGTGCATGCAGATGCTGCGCGCCCGCCTGTATGAGATGGAGCTCGAGAAGCAGCAGGCTGAGCTGGGCGCCGAGCGCATGGGACAGATCGGACGCGGCGACCGTGCCGAGAAGATTCGCACGTACAACCAGCCGCAGGACCGCGTGACCGACCACCGCATCGGCTTCAATGCCACCTACAATGGCGTGCTGCTTGGTGACAAGCTGGTCACAGTCATCGATGCTCTCGCCGCTGCCGAGCGCGCGCAGAAGCTCGCCGAGGCGGTATAGCGAGGCGGTTTTCATGCCCCTCGTGGACAAAGTTGGGGCTATGCGTGATTTTTTAGGGACCTGTCGAGTATCGGAAGCGTGCGACCTGCGGTTTTTGTGAGCCGATACTGAGCAGGGTCGGAAAAATTCACGCATAGCCCCAACTTTGTCCACGAGGGTCCCATCGATTGGATCGGATATGCCCCAAGAAACCTGGACCGTCAAGCGAGTCCTCGACTGGACGGTCGGATACCTCGAGCGAAAGGGCGACGAGCGTCCGCGTCTGTCTGCCGAGTGGCTGCTCTGCGCTGCGACCGGCCTCACGCGCGTCGAGGTGTACACCAACTTCGACCGGCCGCTGACGAGCGACGAGCTCGCCCTCATGCACGAGTCGGTCGCGCGCCGAGGCAGGGGAGAGCCGCTCCAGTACGTGACGGGGGAGATGCCCTTCAGGCATATAGTCATGCGTTGCGAGAAGGGCGTGCTCATCCCACGTCCCGAGACAGAGGTGCTCGTTGATGCATGCCTCGAGCGTCTGGCGTCATGCGAGGCGCCCCGCGTTCTCGAGATCGGCACCGGGACAGGGTGCATCGCCTTGTCGCTGGCGACGGAGCACCCCGGGACGCGCGTGATCGCAACGGACATATCGCCTCGCGCCGTGGCGCTTGCAAGCCGCAACCGTGACGCGCTCGACCTGGGAGGCCTGGTCGAGATCGTCGAGTGCGACCTTGCGTCGGGTGTGCCAGATGCTCTGATGGGCACCTTTGACCTGCTGGTATCCAATCCTCCCTACATACCGACCAAGGTGCTCGAGAACGAGGTGCCCCCTGAGGTCAAGGACCATGAGCCTCACTTGGCGCTTGACGGCGGGCCTGATGGCCTTGACGTCTTTCGCAGGTTGCTCGAGCTTGCGCCGCGCGTCCTTCGTGCGGGCGGTTCGATGGCGCTCGAGCTCTCGGAGGATAATGTCAGTCAGGCTGCCGACCTGTGCCGCGCGCAGGGAGGATGGACGCGGGTGGAGGTCCGCGAAGACCTGACGCATCGCCCGCGCGTGCTTGTGGCTGTTCGAGAGGAGGCCTAGGAATGGGTGCCGTCGTACAGGTAAACCAGTCAAATCCCTCGCGATCGGTGGTCGACGAGGCCGTCGCCACGCTGGCGTTTGGAGGCGTGGTGGTCATGCCCACAGACTCTGTCTATGGCATCGGCTGCGCTGCAACGCCAGCAAACCCCGCCCACCAGCGCATCTTTGCCATCAAGCATCGCGATCGCACACAGACGCTCCCGTGGCTCGTGGCCGACCCAAGCGACCTCGGCACGTATGGTGCGGACCTGCCCGACTATGCCATTCGCTTGGCGGTAAGCTTCTGGCCCGGTGCCCTGACACTGGTCGTTCGCGCATCCGATGCAGTCGCACAGGAGTATCGCGCTGTGGACGGGACGATTGCGCTGCGCTGCCCCAATTCCAACCTTGTGCGCACGTTGGCGCGCGACCTCGGGACGCCACTGGCGACGACCAGCGCAAACACGCATGGCGCTCAGGCCGCGACGAGTGGCTCGGGCGTCGAGGAGCGCATCGTCGCCGAGGCCGACCTGACTCTCGACGGCGGCCTGGCGCCTCTGGCCATCGCTTCGACCATCGTCAGCTGTCTGGACGTACCGCCCATTGTGCTGCGCGAGGGGGCCATCTCCACCCGCAAGATCATGGCGTGCGCCCAGGGCAACTGAGACTGAGCCCGCCGCGTGCGCAGAAACCTTGCGTCAAAGGTGTGGGCATGACAAGAGGTTACCTGCTGGTAACCTCCCATGGGTTACCCTACGGTAGGTAATTCCGTGCGCAAACAAAGGAGCAGGCATGCGCATAGCTATCGCCTCCGACCACGGCGGCTATGACCAGAAGGGTCCCATCGCCGCATATCTCGAGGATCAGGGCCATGATGTGACCGATTTTGGTCCTCACGACGCGAGCAGCGTCGACTATCCTGACTACGCCGATCCCGTCGCCCGCGCCGTTGCCACCGGCAAGGCGGACAGGGGCATTCTCATCTGCGGCACCGGCATCGGCATGGCGCTTGTCGCCGACAAGGTGAGCGGAGTGCGCGCCGCACCCATCCAGAACGTGAACTTTGCGCATCTCTTCCGCCAGCACAACAATGGCAACGTGCTGTGTCTCTCGGGGCGCTTCGTGAGCCTCGAGGACAACGAGCGCATCATCGACGAGTTCCTGACCACCGAGTTCGAAGGCGGCCGCCATGTGGCCCGCGTCGAAAAGGTGATGCGTGAGGACGACCCCGACTTTGGCGGAGTCGCCCGCTAAGGCCCATCGATTCTTTGCGGCGCAGGGGATGACCTCCCATGAGCCGCGTCTCATCGCCCCGTTCGATTCCGATAGGAGCAAACATGAACCTCGAGCACCTTACCAGTCAAGATCCCGAGCTTTCCGCCGCCATCGGCGACGAGCTCACGCGACAGCGCAACTCGATCGAGCTTATCGCCTCCGAGAACTTCGTGAGCCTCGCCGTGATGGAGGCCGTGGGCAGCTGTCTTACCAACAAGTACGCCGAGGGTCTGCCAGGACACCGCTACTATGGTGGCTGCTGGGCGGTCGACGCGATCGAGGACATCGCGCGCGAGCGTGCCAAGAAGCTCTTTGGCGCGGCCTTCGTCAACGTGCAGCCGCATTCCGGCGCCCAGGCCAACTATGCCGCCGAGAGCGTCTTTGCAAAGCCTGGCGACACCGTCATGGGCATGGACCTCTCTAACGGCGGTCACCTCACCCATGGCAGCCCCGCCAACTTCTCGGGCAAGCTCTTCAACATGATCTCGTATGGCCTCTCGGAGGAGACCGAGCGCATCGATTACGACGATGTCGCCGCAAAGGCCGAGCAGTACAAGCCCAGGCTCATCATTGCGGGCGCCTCCGCCTACCCGCGCATCATCGACTTCGAGCGCTTTGCCCAGATTGCACACGACAACGGCGCGGCACTGATGGTCGACATGGCCCACATTGCCGGCCTGGTTGCGACGGGCGCTCATCCCAGCCCCATGCCCTACGCCGACGTCGTGACCACCACCACGCACAAGACCCTGCGCGGCACCCGCGGTGGTCTCATCCTGTGGAACAACGAGGAGCTCACCAAACCTATGAACTCTGCCGTGTTCCCCGGCAGCCAGGGCGGCCCGCTCGAGCACGTGATTGCGGGCAAGGCAGTGGCCTTTGGCGAGGCGCTGCAGCCCTCGTTCAAGACCTACATCGACAACGTCTGCGCCAACGCAAAGGCGCTGGGTCGCGGCATGGAGTCGCGTGGCCTGCGCATGGTCACGGGCGGCACCGACAACCACCTGCTTCTGGTTGACCTGACTACCGCTGGCGAGGACGTCACGGGCAAGAGCGCCGAGAACGCCCTTGACGAGGTGGGCATCACCGTCAACAAGAACACCATTCCTGGCGAGAAGCGCTCGCCCTTTGTGACCAGTGGCATTCGCGTGGGCTCCGCAGCCATGACCACGCGCGGCTTTGACGAGGCCGAGGCCGAGCGCATCGGCCAGCTCATTGGCGACACGGTGACGCACCTGGGTGGCGAGGATGTCATGGCCAAGGTTGCCGCCGAGGTCAAGGAGCTCCTTGCCCGCCATCCGCTGTATCCCGAGATCGGCTAGATGGCAGCAAGCACTTCGCGATTACGCGATTGAAGCGAGTGCCCCTCTTTGCGTGCGCGTAAGAGGGGCACTCGCCTATATTCCTGCCCCCAGACGTGGGACGAAAGCCTCCGGCAGAACTGTCCCAGACGGTACTCCCCAAATCCCGTAACCCCAACCGTAAAACGCAGCCACCCCTCTTCTCTCAGCGCGCTAAACTAATGAGAATTGAAACTAGCATTGTCGTCCAAAAGAAGGGAACCGCATGCCTGACTACGACGAGAGCCGTCTTACCGTTGTCGACCACCCGCTGGTGCAGCACAAGCTGTCGATCCTGCGCGACAAGAATACCTCGACCAAGGATTTCCGCGAGCTTGTCACCGAGCTGGCCATCTTTGAGGGCTACGAGGCCCTGCGCGACCTGCCGCTCGAGGAGGTCGAGATCGAGACGCCGCTCGAGAAGATGGTTGCCCACAAGATTGCAGGCAAGAAGATTGCCATCATTCCCATCTTGCGCGCTGGTCTGGGCATGGTTGACGGCATCCTGAGCCTGGTGCCCTCGGCACGCGTGGGCCATGTGGGCATGTATCGTGACGAGGAGACCCACGAGCCCGTGCAGTACTACTGCAAGTTCCCGCCGGCAATCGAGGAGCGCACCTGCCTCATCGTGGACCCGATGCTCGCCACGGGCGGCTCCCTTACGGCTGCCATCAAGTTCCTGCGCGACGCCGGCGTTCAGGACATCCGCGCCCTTACGCTGGTAAGCTGCCCTGAGGGTGTCAAGGCCGTCCTTGACTACGACCCCGACGTGCGCCTGTACACCTGTGTCGTGGACCGTCAGCTCAACGAGAACGCCTACATCCTGCCGGGCCTTGGCGATGCGGGCGACCGCATCTACGGCACGCGCTAACACCGCGCACAGGCGATGCCCGTACTTCTGGGGATAGCGTTTGGCGTGGTTTGTGCC
>JAGAVX010000006.1 GCA_017941705.1 Atopobiaceae bacterium | reverse complement strand
TACTTGGCGCCGGCGACCAGCGCACTCATGTCAAGCTCTACGATGTCGCGGTCCTTGAGCGTGGAGGGGACGTCGCCCGCAACGATGCGCTCTGCCAAGCCTTCGACGATGGCGGTCTTGCCAACGCCTGGCTCGCCGATGAGCACGGGGTTGTTCTTGGTGCGGCGGCTCAGCACCTGGATGGTGCGGCGAATCTCCTCGACACGACCGATGACCGGGTCGAGCTTGCCCTGACGCGCAAGGTCGGTGACGTTGCGCCCGTACTGCTCCAGCGCCTCGAACTGTGTCTTTGCATCCTGGCTGGTCACGCGCTCGTCACCGCGCAGGGCGTTGAACGCCTCCTGCACGCGCTTTCCCGTGACGCCAGCGTTGCGCAGCACGCTTCCCGCGGCGCCCTTCTCGTCTGCCAGGGCACACAGCAGGTGCTCGCTGGTGACGTAGGAGTCGCCCAGCTGGCTTGCCAGCTTCTCGGCAGCGTCGCCCACGCGGGTCAGCTCGTTGGACAGCCCCATCTGCGACAGGTCGCCCGACACGCGCGGGGCCTTGGCAATAGCCTCGTCCACGCCAGCCTCGACCTGCGCGGGATCTGCGCCAACGCGCTCTATGATGGCGCTCAGGTTGCGCTCGCCCGAGGACAGCAGCGCCTTGAGCAGGTGAATCGGCATGACCTGACCGGCCTCGGCATCGGCGGCTATGGTCACGGAGCTCTGAAGTGCCTCTTGGGCAGTAACAGCCCACTTGTCAAATCTCATGTCTACCTCCTTTTGGCCGCGGTGGCCTATTGGTGTTCGAGGTCTATTGTTCCCCGGCTTGCCTGAAGGTATGCATATCTAAGTGTGTTTGTATGAGATTTTCTGAGTTGCGCGCCATGCACCTGCAAACAAGGTCGCCGCGATGTGGCCACTGCCCAGTCGCTTGCAGCTATTGTCCGCCTGCCTCCGCCAGCTTCTCGCGCTCGAGGCGAGCGCAGGGACCCAGCTCCTCAAAGTGCGAGAAGGTCATGTCGTCTGTCTCGAGCATGTCCAGGACCTCGTTTTCGCTCACGAACTCGAGTGCCCACCACTTCCATGGCGTCTCCTCAAAGACCTCACGCGCCTCCTTGGTGCAGCCAAGCAGGTAGATGGTGGTGTAGTCACGGGAAGTCAGCGCCACGCTGTCCTCGATGCCGGCATACCAGTCAGCCACCAGCATGTACGAATCCACACCGTCAGTCAGCGTTCGCGCAACATCAGCATTGTTGCCCTGAAGCATGATCAGGCAATAGTCTCCTTGCGGGAGTTCGCTCACCGAGGAAAGCTGGTTGTGCGACAGGTCGACGATCTTCCTGTCCCAGTCATCCTCATGCATAGGCAGAGCGCTGATGCTCTGCAACTTGTTGTAGCCAAGCAGCACGGTCGTGAGCTTGCTGCAGTTACGGATACCCGAGATGTCCGTCAGGTTGCAGTCGATTGCGCTCAGCCACTCAAGGTTGGTGAGGGACCGGCAGAGGTCAAGGTTGCCGAGGTCGATGCCATCGAGCGTCAGGCGCTTGAGGTTCGTGCACGCCGCAACCCATCCCACGTCGCTCGCACCGAGCTCGGCCTGACCAAAGTCGAGCTCGGTGAGGGACTCGCGAATCTGCCGATTCATCCAAGACATGTCGGTGATCTTCGTGCCCCTCAGATTCAGCTTCTGGAGGCAATCGCACCCCGAGAATCCACTGAGATCGCTTACCGGCGTGTCGGCCAGGCTTAGGTTGTACAGGCGCGTTGCGGCAAGGGGCTTCTTCACCTGTTCGATGGAGCAGCCGTCAAAGGTCAGCTCGTGCAGGTTCTCACAATCCGCAAGCGCGTCGATCGACTCGACCTTGCTGTAGGACCCATTGACCCTCCAGAGCTGCCGCCCGAGGCTTGCCAAGGGAGAGATGTCGCTCACGTCGGTGCGCGCAAACGACACGCGCATCACCTTCGAGCCGGCCAGCGGAGAGAGGTCGGTCACGGCAGTCCCGTCGATCTCGAGCTCGTCGAGGGCATCCCAATTGAGCATCGAGATGTCATCGATTCCCGAGCAGTCGTTGAGGATCACGGATTCCGCGCGTATCGTCGAGAGAAAGCTGAGGTCCCAGAGCCCAGTCGTGCCGGTGAAGTCGACATACCACATCTCGTGACCTGCAAAATCGAGGTCACGCAGCCGACACTCGGCCACATTGCAGTCGAGAATCCTGAGCATCTTGAGGTTCCTGAGGCTTGCGAGGTACTCGAGGTCTTCGTTGGTGAGGGTCTGCTCGCTGATGTAGATGTAATCCTCGCCTCGCCCGATTCGCTCCCCCCACGACATCTCATGCGAGCCAAGACGGTCAATCAGCACCGAGACGCTCAGCCAGATCACGGGGGCGAGCACCACGACGATGCCGATCGCGATCGCCTTCCACCACCATCGCGAAAGCCTTCCGCCCATCATTGCTCCCGTCTCATGCCGCCGTGCTGTCTTCGCCCATTGTATCCCGAGCTCCCCGCATGCACCGACACGGGGCCAGCAGGGTTTCACCTATGGGCCATCACGGCAGAAAGCGGCGAATAACGTCAGGGCACCTCCCTGCCCATATGGGGAATAATGGAGCTATTCCAACTTAGGAAGGGTACGAAATGTTTGACCCCTATGATCAGCAGAAGGCCACCTCGGGCCTCTCGCGCATCGGCAAGAGCAAGACGCTTCGCCGCCTGGTGGTGGGCCTCGTCGCCGCATGCATGACGGGCCTCATGCTCTCCCAGGTGATCGACACGTACGCTGGCAGACAGCCCACCCTCGACACGGTCCTCAACCTTGTGGTGTTTGCGCTCATCGTGGCAGGATTCTTCTTTTTTAGGCACCTCTTTAGGACCAAGCTCAACTTTGAGGTAGACGACCTCAATCCACCCCTAGGATGGGCACCCACACTCTCCAAGGAGGCCGCTCAGTCCTACAGAGGCTTTCAGATGCAGGTCAACGAGCGTGGAGAGCTTGTGCCGATGGGTTCGAAGTCCGCAACCGAGGCTCGCAAGCGTCGCGAGGCCTTTTCGGGATCGGCCAGCGAGGCGGAGGACCTTTTGCGCCGCAGCAGGACACAGGCCTACTCCATCGCTGCCGGAGCCGCCGAGCAGGCCGGAAGCGTCGTCTTGCCACCCAAGGCGGAGAAGGCCCAGGAAGCCGGCGAACGCCGTGCGCGCACCGGGACGCCGTATCAGAGCGGTGGTGCCAAGCGCAAGGTCCGCGCAGGCATCAAGGTCGGTCGCCGCGTGGACGCCGAGGTCGAGGTCGGTCCGCGCCTAAGGAAGGACGGCACGCTCCCCACGCCGCAGCAGATCTTCGATGCACTGGGAGAGTATGTCATCGGGCAGGAGGAGGCGCGCCGGACGCTCGCTGTCGCGGTGTACAACCACTACAAGCGCATCACGCCGGGTTGGGTCGAGGACGAGCAGGACCCGGTCGAGATCGCCAAGTCGAACATCCTGCTGTTGGGGCCAACCGGCAGCGGAAAGACGCTCATGGTGCAGACGCTCGCGCGCATCCTCGACGTGCCGCTGGCCATCGCCGACGCCACGACGCTCACCGATGCGGGATACGTGGGCGAGGACGTCGAATCAATTCTCGCCCGGCTGATCGCAGCTGCCGGCAGCGAGGAGAACGCCTCGATGGGCATCGTGTACATCGACGAGATCGACAAGATCGCACGCAGCTCCGGCCCCGCAAACCTCGCCACCAGCAACGATCCCTCGGGAGAGGGTGTTCAGCAGGCGTTGCTCAAGCTGCTCGAAGGTTCGATGACCAGCGTGCCACCGCTCGGCGGGCGCACCAACCTCTTCCAGCGCACCAGTCAGGTAGACACCACCAACATCCTCTTCATCTGTGGAGGTGCCTTTGTGGGCCTGACCGACATCGTTCGTCGGCGGACGACCAACCACAGCATCGGATTTGCGCAGACGTCGCAGGCCATCGCATCCGAGCCGACCGACGACGAGCTCCTTGCGCTGGTCGAGCCCCAGGACCTGCATCGCTTTGGCCTCATACCCGAGCTCGTGGGTCGCATCCCCGTCATCACGCACACGTCGCAGCTGACAGTGGACGACATGGTACGCATCCTCACCGAGCCCAAGAACGCCATCACGCGTCAGTATCAGCAGCTCATGGCCTACGACGGTGTCGAGCTGGTCTTTGACGACGATGCGCTCCGGGCGATCGCCGAAGTTGCCCTCGAGCGCGGTACGGGCGCCCGTGGCCTGCGCTCCATCTGCGAGCGTGTGCTGCGCGACCCGATGTTTGAGGTGCCGGGCAGGGATGATGTGTCGCAGGTGATTGTGCACAAGGCGTGCGTTACCGACGGCGAGAAGCCGGAGTACGTCCTCGCCTGACGCCCGGCACATGGCACAGGAGTCCCCCGGGAGCGATCGTGCCACACCGCACATGCACGATGTGGCACGATCGCTCCCGGGGGACTCCTGTGCCGGGCGGTACTACCCCTCAAACGGCATGAAGCGCTTGAGGCGGTCAGCCGCCATCACCTTGTCATCGGAGTCAAGGATGCCGCGCCCGACCATGACGATCTCGGGCTGAAGGGCCAGCACCTCTCGGATGTTGGTCTCGTTGATACCCGTATTGAGTGCGAGCTTGGCATGCATCATGTTGCGCTTGGCGACCTTCGCGAGGTCGAGTGGTTTGACCTTTGGCGTAAACCAGCGACGGTGCGTCTCGAGGTCATAGTCGTATTCCGGCAGGTAGCCGGTGTGAACCGCGATGTAGTCCACGCCCAGCGCGTCCACCTCAGCCGTCCGCCGGGCCACGTGGCTGGCGGGGGCGGAGAGGTCGCACATGATCTGGCCACCGTAGCTCTTCGCCTTCTCGACCATCTTGGAGATGACGGGGTCGGGCGCCGCGGAAAGCACCGTCACTATGTTCGCGCCCGCGTCAAAGCAGCGCGTGGTCACGCCCGTCCCTCCGTGGAACACCTTGGCATCGACGCAGAGGCACAGGTCGGGGTGCTTCTCGCGCAGCTCCTCGATCAGGCCAAGGCCAAAGGTGACCACCTGCGGATAACCGATCTCGACGATGTCCACATGGTCGACCAGCCTGTCAACGATGGCGATGACCTCGTGGTACTTGCCGTGGTCGATGGTGAGTTGAAGCTTCATGGGTGTGACCTCCTAGAGAATGGCCATGGCAAGCGCCAGGACGAGGGGCATGGTGATCATGGAGACGATGGTGGTGCCAATGGAGAGGCCCGTGCCATACGAGTAGTCCGCACCGTACTTGAGAGCCAGCATCGAGGTCGCGGAGGCGGCAGGGGCTGCTGCGATAATCATCATCACCATGCGCACCTCGAACGGCACCGGCATGAACATGAGTATGGGAATGCAAAAGAGGGGCACGACCACCAGGCGCAGAGCGATCGCCTTGTACAGACGCGTGTCGGCAATCATGAGGCCGATGTTCGACGCGCCGAGCGTTGCGCCAAGGATGACCATGCCCAGTCCCGTGTTCATGTTTGCCATGCCCGTGAGCACCTGTTGGATAATGTAGGGCAGCTCGTCGACCGCAAAGAAGAGAATCATGCCCACGACGACGGCGATCAGGTTGGGGTTGGTCAGCATCTTCTTGAGAGAGACCTCGTTCTTGTCTCCGCTCATAAGCAACACGCCATAGGTCCAGAAGGTGATCGTCCCGGCCACCATGGTCATGGTCACGTAAAAGACGTACTCGTCGCCCAAGATACCCTGGATGAGCGGGATGCCCACGAACCCCGAGTTGGAAAACACAACGGCAAACTGACCCACGCGATCGGCGCGCCCACAGCCAAATCGCGCAATCACCACCGATGCCAAGAAGATGATCATGAAAAAGACCATCACCCAGACACCGGTCGAGATCTTCTCGGAATCAAACGGGATTGCCAGCGCCCGCAGCACGACACAAGGTGTCGCCACGTACAACGCGATGTTTGAGAGCTGGCTGACGCCTGTCTCGTCCACCGCCTTGATCTTGTAGAGCACGACGCCGATCGACATCATCACCAGCATCACGAGAATCTGCTTGATGAGAATCAGAACCATGTGCATCACCCTCCCGACCACATTGGTTGCTCTGGCCACTATGGTACGACAGGGGGTATCTGCTTGCCGAGCTGGCACTCCTTAAGCGGCGATGGGCTGTTGCCTGGGGGACACGCCCCTGGACCACATTTGTGTGGTCCAGGGGCGTGTCCCCCAGAGAACAGTTCTGCGGTGCAGGGGCGTGTCCCCCAGGCAACAGCCCTGCGATTGTTCGTGCAATCCCCTAGTCGCCCGAGAGGCCGCTCTCGAGCAGGCCGCGCATGACCTGCTCGGGTCCGGTGCCGTCGTAGCGTGCAAGCGCGTGAATGCGCTGCTGCATGCGAAACTCGTGCACCTCCTCCTCAAGCTGGCGCACGCGGGCACGCAGCTCGTCAATCTCGCGCTCGCGCTCGATCTGCCGCTCTCGCATGTCGAGGATGCGCACCACGCCAGCCAGGTTGATGCCCTCGTCAGTGAGCTTGCTGATCAGGTTGAGCCGCTCGATGTCACCCTGCGAGTACAGACGCGTGTTGCCGCGCGAGCGACCAGGCGTCACGAGACCCTTCTGCTCGTAGACGCGGAGGGTCTGCGGGTGCATGCCTGTAAGCTCGGCAGCCACGCTGATCATGTACAGCGGCTTGTCCTTGCCCTCGTCGCTACGCGCCATAACCCTCGACGTCCTTCCTGTAGTTGCGCTCGTCAGCATCGCGCAAGGCCTCGAGGGACTCGCGCTCCTTTGCCGAGAGGCGCGTGGGAACCTGCACGCGCACCTTCACGAACAGGGCGCCCTTGCTTCCCTTGCGCTTGACGTTGGGTGCGCCCAAGTCACGGAACCTGAAGGTCTTGCCATCCTGCGTACCGGCAGGAATCTTGAGCCGACAGGTCGCACCGTCAGGCGTGGGCACGTCAACCGTGGCACCCAGGGCCGCCTCGTACATGCTCACCGGCAGATCCATGCGCACGTCAGCTCCGTCACGCTTGAACAGTGGATGCTCCTCGACCTTCGTCGTGATGACAAGGTCGCCGCGCGGACCACCGTTGGCGCCGTACTCGCCACGACCGCGATATCTCAGCTTTCCGCCGTCGATGGCGCCCGCGGGCACCTTGACGGTCAGCGTCTGCTTCTCGCCCGTCGATGGGATGGTGTAGCTCACCTTGCGCTGAGCACCCTTGAATGCCTCGTCCGCCGTGACCTCGACCGTCATGGTGAGGTCACCGCCCTTGGTGGACCTGTTGGTGCGGGCTCCCGCGCCCGGCTGTCCGCCAAAGATGGTCGAGAAGTCGAAGCCGCCAAACGCACCGTCACCGTTGCGGATGTTCTCGAAGATATCCGACCAGTCGCCGGTGCCGGTGTAGGTGTACCCACCACGGTTGCGTCCACCGGAGCCACCAAAGTCGGCGCCGGGGATGCCGCCAAACATCAGCAGCTGATCGTATTCCTTGCGCTTGTCGGCATCGGACAGCGTGGTATACGCCTCGCTGACCTCCTTGAACTTCTCCTCGTCGCCACCGGCGTCGGGATGGTACTTTGCCGCCAGCTTGCGGAAGGCCTTCTTGATCTCGTCCTGGGTGGCGTCGCGCTTCACGCCCAGGATGTCGTAGTAGTTCCTCTTGCCAGCCATGTGCTGCAACGCCTCCTTTCACAGTCAGTTGACAGAGGATGCTCGCCACCGTGCGAGCGGACACCCCCTGTCCCCCGGCGTACGTTACTCCTCCGCCTCGGGCTCCTCCACCGGGCGCTTGGGGCCGCCGTAGGTCACCGTCACCATTGCCGAACGAATGACCTTGCCACCCATCCGATAGCCCTTCTGGTATACCTGAGCCACCGTCTCGTCATACACCTCGGTGTTCTCCTCACGACCGACAGCCTGGTGCACCAGCGGATCGAAGGGCTCGCCGGCGGGATCGATGACCTCGACGCCGTGCTTGCCCAGAATGTCGGTCATCTTGGCGTGGATGGCCATGACACCGTCGACGAACTGGATCATCTTCTCGTCGCCCTCGGCAGTCTGGGCTGCATGCTCTGAGGCACGCTCCATGTCATCGAGGATGGGAAGCAGGTCGACGACCAGCTTCTCGGCGGCGCGCTCACGCTCGGCGACACGCTCGGCTGCGGTGCGGCGGCGGTAGTTCTCCCAGTCCGCCTGCAGGCGCAGAAGGCGATTGGTCGCATCGACAGCCTCCTTCTTGGCCGCCTCCACCACATCACCCAGCGAGTCAATCTGCTCCTGCACGGCGTTGCGCTCCTGCTCCGCCTCGGCTGCCATCGCCTCCTCGGCAGCAGCGGCACCAGCGCGCTTCGCCGCCTCGACCATGGCTTCCTCCTCCTCGGGAGTCAGCTCGTCCATCGGCGTGGTCTCGGGCTCCTCGTATGTCGCCTCGACCTCAGTCTGCTCGTCGTTCTCGTCGCGGACATCGTCGTTCTCAACGTCAATCGGCACTTTCACGTCACTTTCCTCTCTTGGCAAGATGGCGGGAGCGGATTTTAGACCCGCCCCCGCCATGGTCAAATCTTCTGTAACGGTCGTGCCTTACTCGTCAACGACCTCGTAGTCAGCGTCGACCACGTCGTCGCCGCCGGATTGGGCATCAGCGCCAGGAGCGGTCTGGTCCTGCTGGTCGGAGTAGACGATCTCGGCCAGCTTGTAGCCCGCCTGCTGCAGCTTGTCAGCCGCGGCCTTGATGGCCTCGACGTCGGTGCCCTCGAGGGCCTTCTTGGCCTCGTCGATGGCGGCCTGGACGTCGGCCTTGGTGTCGGCAGGAACCTTGTCGCCCAGCTCGTTCAGGGTCTGCTCGGTGCTGTAGGCCAGGCTGTCGGTCTGGTTGCGAACCTCGATCTCGTCCTTCTTGGCCTTGTCCTCCTCGGCATGGGCCTCGGCGTCCTTGACCATGCGATCGACTTCGTCGTCAGACAGGGCGGTGGAGCCGGAGATGGTGATCTGCTGCTGCTTGCCGGTGCCCTTGTCCTTGGCGGTGACCTTCACGATGCCGTTGGCGTCGATGTCAAAGGTGACCTCGATCTGCGGCACGCCACGACGAGCGGCGGGGATGCCGGTCAGGTTGAACTTGCCCAGGCTCTTGTTGTCGCGAGCCATCTCGCGCTCGCCCTGCAGGACGTTGATCTCGACGGAGGTCTGGTTGTCAGCGGCCGTGGAGTAGATCTCGGTCTTGGAGGTCGGGATCGTGGTGTTGCGGTCGATCATCTTGGTCATGACGCCGCCCATGGTCTCGACACCCAGCGAAAGCGGGGTCACGTCGAGCAGCAGGATGCCCTCGACGTCGCCGGTCAGAACGCCGCCCTGCACGGCTGCGCCGTCGGCAACGACCTCGTCGGGGTTCACGGACATGTTGGGCTGCTTGCCGGTGATGGTCTTGACCAGCTCCTGGACAGCCGGCATACGGCTGGAGCCACCCACGAGGATGACCTCGTCAACCTGCGAGATCTGCAGGCCGGCGTCGCGCAGCGCCTGGGTCACAGGGCCCTTGCAGCGGTCGAGCAGGTCGCGCGTGATGCGCTCGAACTCGGCGCGGGTCAGGGTGTAGTCCAGATGCTTGGGGCCGCTGGCGTCCATCGAGATGAACGGCAGGTTGATGTTGGCCTGCTGGGCGCTGGAGAGCTCCTTCTTGGCGTTCTCGGCAGCCTCCTTGAGGCGCTGCAGAGCCATGGGGTCGTTGCGCAGGTCGATGGCGTTGTCGGCCTTGAACTTGTCGGCCAGCCAGTCGATGACCTTCTGATCCCAGTCGTCGCCGCCCAGATGGTTGTCGCCGTTGGTGGCAAGAACCTCGACGACGCCATCAG
>JAGAVX010000005.1 GCA_017941705.1 Atopobiaceae bacterium | reverse complement strand
CCTCTCCCTCTCGTCGTCGCGCATGGCGGCGACGATCCCCTCCAGGCCCCTCGTGGACATGGCGTCTCCTCTCGCTCGGATACGTTGGAGAGGTTAGGCGAGGGGCCGGACAAGAATGTCAGGAGAGGGTTAACACAGCCTTTGAGATTATATCGTCTGGACGAACAGGGTTCTTCACCAAACCTCGCCGGGACGTGCCGTGGCGTCACGGACTCGCCCCATCAAGGGGGATACGCCTGAACGCCCCTTGCCTCGCCAAGACATCGCCCCTCTCGTGGGCTATTGTAATAAGACAGGTACGCCGCCCTAACGCCAGATCGCTGACGTTAGGGCGGCGCTGGCCGCTAGGGAGACACGCTGCTGGAGTGACCCAGCAACGCATGACATGTGGTTACCTGACCGTTTTGCCTATTGGTTAGTTTTTACAATTCGACGGAGAATGTCTAACGATGCAAATTGTTTATATTGATGTTGGCGCAGGTGCTTTTGCATGGGCACGGCTTATGCGCGGATGAGGTTATTCTGCCGAAGTGTACACGCGGACCCGCTCCGCGGGCCTCGCGCGTGCACGGCTGACTCACAGGTATGTTTACCCCGCGGATGGCCCACACGCGGTAACCGGACAGGTGGCTCACCCTTCGTCCGGGCTCGCCCTGTCAGGCGTCCCCCTCGTGCTTCGCGCGCGTGCACGGCTGACTCACAGGCATGGTTACCCCGCAGATGGCCCACACGCGGGCCCGCCCCGCGGGCCTCGCGCGTGCACGGCTGACTCACAGGTATGTTTACCCAGCGGATGGCCACCTCACTGTATTGATGGAAACCGACAGCATGGGGTTTTCGCGAGCCGAGCGCAGGAGCACCATGCATAGACGATCCATTTGCATGGCGTAGTCACTGTCGGGATCCATGGTGGCATCGCGCATCACGTACAGGCGCGTTGGCTCGCTGATGTCGCCCAGGCAGTCCGCCAGCGCCGAGAGATTCTTTCCGTAGTGCTCGGGGAACCCGAGTGTTACGCGCAGGTAGTCATGAATGACATCCATGTTGAGCAGGTCTCGCTCGTCGATGGGAACCTCATAGATGTCACGCATCTTGGTCTGTTCGGTCATGAGCTGTACTCCTAATACAATTGCTCAAAGGTCCTGTAGTGATCGCCGGTATAAAAGACCAGCCCATCGTTCGAGAAGACGATTCGCTCTGCCCCGCGATGCCCTCCGTGGTAGTTGATGTCGCACTCAGTCCAGTTGCGACCCTTCTTGTCGGGCAGCATGCCATCGTCGTTGTAGAAGCGGCTGCCCCCGATGCTCATTCCGGGGCAGACCTCGTCGAGGTTGCCTTTGCTGGCAACCCAGCCACGATCACGAGCCTTGGTCTTGCTGATGTAGTTGCCAGGCAGTCTGCCATACGTATGGATGTACAGGGCGACTTCGTCCTTTGTGGTGTACCAGCCGTCCTCCTCGATGGTGGGTCCTCGTTCGGGGGCAACGGTTGTGACGCCCGAGTCGTCCTGTTCGTCATACTCGTAATAGTCGCTACTGTCGTCCTCCTCGTACTGGTCGACGAGGCTGAAATCCTGATCGTCTTCGACAGCCTGTTGCGAAGTCGTCTGCTCGCTCCGCTCGGCCTGCTGGTCCTCCTGCTGCTCTTGGACTATAGGAGCTTCGGACGCCTTCGTGCTGTCTTGGCCCCTGCCGTTGACGTATCCCATGACAAAGCCCACGGCCAATATGACCAGGAAGGCGATAAGGCGTGAGCGAAAGTCTGGCTGGTTGCTGTTGGTGTTGTTCATGGTTGTCCCGAGCCTCGCTTTGTACGGTTGCGAACGGATGAGACGATGCGCTGCATCTGCCATTGTCCGTGCCTAGCTGCCGACACTAATACGATTATTCCCTTTCTGGGGACTGGTAAGTGGGGGATGGCGAGATTGTTCTGGAAGATTTGACCTGAGAGGCAATAGATGGCGTGTCCCGTACAACGCTCATCAAATTGTATGCGTCTTTTTTGGGGCTCGTTTTGTAGGTGACCTACAAGCTGCTTTGTATGTCGGTTTTCGCCTCTTGGCGTAGAGGTACTTGGTCGGGGCAGTCCAAAGGTACATACAAATGTTCGAAAACGGCAGATTGAGCTCTTTCGCGCACCTACGATGTGTTTTGTTGGTCTTTGCTTTTGGCACTGTTTGGGCTCTGGACCATGAGGTGTCGGCTGCGGCAAGACGCGCGTTTAGCAGAGTACCTACAAGTCACGTTGTAGGTGCGTTACAGCACCTTATGCTCCGCAAATCTCGAATTGTTTGCAATTATCGGGAGTCTTGTTTCTCCATCGCTCAAACTAGACGCAAAAACGCACCTACAAGTCACGTTGTAGGTGCGTTTTCTGAGCTCTTCCGAAAAAAGCGCATACAAACGCGCCGCGACTCCCCAGACGACTCGTGGCAGAGAGAATCCAACCCGCAGGTTATCCTAGCACCTCGCCGGCGATGCGAGCGCTTTCGTTAGCGTCCTTCGCGTAATAGTCTGCACCCACCATCTTGGCATACTCGGGGTTGAGCACAGCACCGCCGACAACGACCTTGCACCAAGGGGCTTGGTCATGCAGGAGCTCGATGGTTTCTGCCATCGCCGGAACCGTCGTGGTCATGAGCGCCGACAGCCCCGCAAGCTCTATGTGCCCCTCAACCACGACGTCAGTGAACGCCTGTGGGTCAACGTCCCGACCGAGATCTATGACGTCATAGCCGTAATTCTCCAGCAGCATGCGTACGATGTTTTTGCCGATGTCGTGGATGTCTCCCTTGACCGTAGCGAGTGCGATCTTGCCCTTGCTTGGCACGTCGCTGGCCGATGCGCTCTCCTTGAGTGCCGAGAACCCCGCTTTTGCCGCCTCGGCCGAAGCCATGAGCTGGGGGAGGAAGAACTGCCCGTTCTCAAAGCGTGCGCCAACCTCGTCGAGCGCGGGAATGAGCACCTCGTTGATCACATACATGGCGTCATGGCCGGTATCGGCGTCAGCAAGTATGACGCGAACCGCATCGGGGACGGGGTCCTTGCGACCGGCAAGCACGAGGTCACGCACCTGACCCTCGGGCGTTTCGGCGGAGGCGGCTGCTGCCGGCGTCTTGCGAGGGGTGTCTCCCTCGCTGCCCGCGGGCGTCTCGTGTGCCACGTGCGCCGCGATCTCCCGCAGCGTGCCAGCCATGGAATCCAAGGCCGCGGCAATACCGGCATCGGTGCTCGTGTCAAAGTTGACCCCGGCAGGCGCGTCGGACCGGTCCGCATATGACGCCACGTATGCTTGAGCGCTCTCATCCTCACCCGAGAGGACGCGCCAGGAGTTAACCACATCCATGAGGCGCTCGTTCATGGGATTGACGATTGCCAGGTCAAGCCCGGCGGCAAAGGTCGCTGCCAAGAACGTCGCGTTTACCAGCGGTCTGAACGGAAGCCCAAAGCTGATGTTGGAGACGCCCAGCACGCAGCGAACGCCAGGTAGCTCGCGCTTGACCAGGCTCATGGCGTCCAGGATGGCACGTGGGGCACGCTGGTCGGTTGACGCCGCCATGGCAAGACAGTCGATGATGACGTCCTTGCGCGGGATGCCCATCTCGTCGCATGCGGCGACGATCCGGCGCGCCACGGCAAGGCGACCCTCGGCCGTTGTGGGTATGCCCTCCTCGTCGAGCGTCAGTCCCACGATGGCACAGCCGTAGTGCTTGGCGATGGGAAGGACGGCATCGAGCACCTCCTGCTTCCCGTTGGTCGAGTTGATGATGGGCTTGCCGGGATACAGGCGCACAGCCGCCTCGACGGCCAGCGGGTCAGACGAGTCGATCTGCAGGGGAAGCGTGGTGACACCTTGAAGCTCCGAGACCAATCGGACGAGCGTTGCCTTCTCGTCGATCTCGGGCAGTCCGGCATTGACGTCGAGTATCTGTGCCCCTGCCGAGGTCTGGTTGATGGCCTCGCTCATCACGTAGTCGTGGTTGCCCGTGCGCAGCGCCTCCTTGAGGCGCTTCTTTCCCGTGGGGTTGATCCGTTCGCCTATAACACCTACGTGACCTGCAGGAATGCTAATCAGCTGTTGCGCGCTCGTGACACAGAAGTCGTCGCGGAGCACGCGTCTTGCGACGCTGCGGTTCTCCAGCAGCTTTCTTTCTCCAGAGATGAACGCCGGTGATGTTCCGCAGCATCCGCCGATGATCGTGACGCCGGCGTCGAGCATGGCTTCGACCGCCTCGCAGTACTCGTCCGGCTCGATGGAGTAGAGCGTGCATCCGTCCTCGACGTGCGGCAGACCGGCATTGGCTTGGACCATGACGGGGCAGCTGGCCCATGGCAGCATGCGGGCAATGAGCGGGGCGACGTCGGCTGGTCCGAGCGAGCAGTTGATGCCCACCACGTCTGCTCCCAAGGCGCTCAACGTGACAGCCGTCACTTCGGGCGTGGTGCCCAGGAAGGTGCGACCGTCTTCGTCAAAGGTCATCGTGACAAACGCGGGGAGGTCCGAGTTCTCCTTGGCGGCAAGCAGCGCAGCCTTGGCCTCGGCCAAGTCGGCCATGGTCTCGATGATGAACAGGTCGGCGCCAGCGGCGTCGGCCGCACGCACCTGCTCGGCAAACAGGTCGTATGCCTCGTCAAACGAGAGCGTGCCCATCGGTTGCAGAAGGGCTCCGGTCGGCCCGATGTCTGCTGCGACGTAGCGTGCTCCTGACGTGCGGGCGCATCCGACGGCAGCAGTGAAGATCTGCTCGACCGTCGCGGCCTCGCCGAGCTTCGTGCGGTTGGCACCAAAGGTGTTGGTGGTCACGACCTCAGAGCCGGCAGCTACGTAGGCGGCATGAATCTCGGTGATCTCTTGCGGGTTGGTCAGGCAGAGAAGCTCGGGGACCTCTCCCGCTGCCAGACCGCGTGCCTGCAGCTGCGTGCCCATCGCCCCGTCGAAGAGCAGGAAGTCCTCTCCCGCAAGGACGCGAGCCAGGTGCTCGTCAGCCACGCGGAGCGACCGCGCGGCCTGGTGGCCCATGGGTGTGACGGTTGCGACAGGTGGATAGCTAGCCACGGCAGGTCCTTCCGGTCTGGCGGATGGTACAGAATTCCGCAAGCGAGCAGACCGAGCACGACGACTCGAGCCCGGGCTGCGGGACGGGGTGTATTCCCACGATAGCAGTTACGCTCTTGGTGGGAACCATGAGGTTCGACGGGGTGAGCGTGATGCCGAGCTGGCGCGTCGCGTCGAGGCTGGCCAGGAAGTCCGGCTGCGCCGAGAGCGGCAGGTCACCGTAGCCGGGGGAGAAGCGCCAGCTGGCAAAGGAGCCTTGGCTGGCGGCGTAGGCACGGGCGCGGGCATCGGCTGCATCGGCCGCCCGCTCGACGAGTGCGGTTGCAGCCGAGTCGAAAACGACCTGCTCCAGGGGGTCGACGAGCGAGAGTCGCCTGAGCTCGCGGTCCACGTCGACGCCGAGGGTCACGGCAAAGAGCACGACTTCGGTGGCGTCGGCAAGGTGGGTCGCGATGTCGTGTCCCGTAAGACGCAGCACGCTTCCCTCGAGCTCAACAGTATCGTCCGTCGCTGATCGCACCGCAAAGCTGGCCAGTGATGCCCGAGGCTTGGCTACTGAAAGGCAGCGCTGCACCGTGGCATCGATGCGCGCGTCCAGCTCGGGCGTGAGGGCCTGGCCTCGATACCCCAGATAGCGGAGCACCTCAGCGCGATCGACGCCTGTGATGGCATACGTCTCGCGAGCTATGCGCAGTCCCGCTCCCACGGCCCTATGCGGGCAGGTAGCCACAGCCCACAAGTGCGTCGTGGGCTGCCTTGCCGATCTCGGGTCGGTTCATGCTGTAGATGTGGATGCCGTCCACGCCGTTTGCTGCGAGGTCGCAGATCTGCTCGCAGGCGTAGCGCATGCCGGCCTTAGCCTGTTCGATGGGGTCGTCGCCGGCTGCCACCAGCCTCTTCACCACGCGTGCGGGAATCGACGCGCCACAGTTGAAGGTCATGCGCTGCAGCTGCTTGACGCTGGTGAAAGGCATGATGCCGCAGACGATGGGCACCTTGATGCGCTTGCGGTCGCACCGCTCGCGAAAGCGGTAGAAGTCGTCATTGTCAAAGAAGAGCTGCGTCACCAGGAAGTCGACGCCCGACTCGACCTTGACCTTGAGGTGCTCGAGGTCAAGGTCGAGGTCCTCGCACTCGACATGACCCTCGGGATAACAGGCCCCGCCGACGCACAGGCCCGACTCCTTGAGGTAGGGGACGAGGTCCGAGGCGTAGGAGAAGTCGATGGCCTCACGGCCGGGTGCGCGGTCACCCCTGAGCGCCAGGACGTTCTCGATGCCGGCGGACTGCAGGCGCCGGACATAGGCATCGACGTCCGCGCGCGAGGAACCCAGGCAGGTCAGATGGGCGAGGGCCGGTGTGCCGACACCCCGCTCGATGCGCCGTCCGATATCGGCGGTGCGCTCGGAGTTGCCCGACCCTCCCGCCGAGAAGGTCACGCTGATCCAGTCGGGGTTGTTCTTGCAAAGCTCGGTGGCAATCTGCTCGGCCTGCTCCACCGACAGGTCGCCCTTTGGCGGGAATATCTCGTATGAGAAGGACTGGCGTTGGGCCAAGATGTCGCTGATTTTCATGCCGGCTCCTTTTTGCGAGGTGTGCTGACCATGGTAGCGGGTCTTTGTTACGCTCGCATGAAGGTCAAGGGCGAGGGCCTGCAGGTGGGGCAACCGTGAGCGCTGGCCGCCTCAGCGCAGCTCCGCTAGTACAGAGGCAGCTCTCCGGTGATGGGGTCGATCTGGTCGGCGCGGAGCGGCTCGAAGGCCAGGCAGGTATAGGTGGACTCGCCGTGGAACTCCGTCAGACCCGCATCGCGGACCAATGCGCAGGCAAAGCCGAGCTTGCGGCCCTTGCTTGCTATGTCCAGCAGGGCCTCCTCGCCGTCAACGTATACGCACACCTTTGCGACACCTGCGCTGAACCAGTCCGCCAGGGGCGTCGGTGCCATAGAGCCCTCGTCCAGGTAGACCCAGTTGCCGTTTGGTGCCACGCGAACCTGGTCAAGGCGACCCTCGCGCGACAGGGCCATGAGCACGGCCTCGACGCACGCGTGGCCTGCCTGCGCGGCTATCTTGCCCTTGCGCATCTTGAGGTCGCGTCGCATGACGATCATCTGCTTTGCCTTATAGGACGAGACGGGCATCTTGGTTCTCCTCGTGTTGACGATGTGGTCTGATAAGCATAGCAGCACGTGCGCTGAGAGGGATGGTTGCGGCCGGGTTTTGCTGTCACATGGAGCTGAAGGCTGCCGCGTGCGAACAGACCGTACTAGGCGGGCTCCGCCAAGCCTCTCGCGGGGCTAAACACGGCCTCATGCAGTGACGAAACACCTAAATCTCAATCGAGATAAGACGGAACGTGTGGTTATGCTTTTTCCCGATTGAGATTTAGGTGCACAGCTGGGTATATGGATCACCTGCATGACGCTTTGGACCCAAAATCGAGGGCTTTTCAGGCCCCGCAGGCTATAACGGCTCGCGGGCGATTGCTTCAAATATGTTTTATCTGTGCGACGCTTCGTGGACCAGTGAAGTTATGAACATATGCCACATGTGTTTAGCAGCGCTTTGACGGCGACTTGACGCAAGCCTGCAAGCTCTGTGCGACTTTGGCACAACATCGCTTTGGCATGCTAGAACCATGCCTATTTTCTTTGGACATAGAACTGCTGAGCTTCTCTTGGAAAAGCCAGAAATAGGGCTCCTTTCTCCCTCTGTCGACCAGGAGCTAGAACACTGCTGGACAAACAAAGTCGATTTCGCCAATGCCGACCTTAGCTTGTTGGAAGGCATTCCCCAGCCTTACCACGTGCTTGTGTCGTCGCCTGCTGAGCTTCGGTCCTGGGACATGGTCCAATGCCATCTTTGCCAGGCGCACCTTCCCGCTGGGGCGTTCATCGAGATAGCACCAGACGTGTTCGTGGCATCGCCCTCGCTTTGCCTGATACAACGGGCGGAGAATCTCACGCTTTCTCAAACAGTGGCCTTGGGAGAGCGCTACTGCGGATTCTATGCGCTTGACTCGCGCTGCAGAAGTGGCATACGCAGAAGGAATCCGCTTGTGAGCCTAGATGATCTTCGAGGTTTCATAGCCCATTGTGGAAGAGTGAGGGGTATCGCCCGCGCGCGTCATGCTGTTTCTCTCATGCTGGAAGGAGCGGCCTCGCCCATGGAATCCATTTCACGGATGGTCTATTGCTTCCCACGCAGGCTTGGAGGCTTTGGACTGGCGCTGCCCTGCATGAACTACGAAAAGACGCTCAGCCAAATGGCGCAGCGGCTTGTCGACAAACGGTACGTGGTCATAGACCTCTACTGGAAGAACTATGACTTTGGTGTTGAGTATCAGGGAAAGTATGCACATAGCTCATACAGCAGCCTGGCGTCCGACATCGCACGACAGCTTGCGGCGGAGTGTATGGGAATCGAGCTGCAGATGATAACGATCGAGCAGATTCGCGACCGTGCGCAGCGATTTGCGATTGCGAACAAGATCGCAGGTCGTATCGGTGCGACGCTTCCGTCGGGTTTGTCGTTCCCATTTGACAATCAACGGCTCGTCGATGAGCTTCTTACTATGCTGGCCACCTAAATCTCGATCGAAAAAAGACGATATCCCACGATACGAAAATTCTCGATCGAGATTTAGGTGTTTGGTAAAGTAAAGGCTGCTGCAGAAGCATGTTGGTTGCACTTTCTGCGTACAGGCAGAAGCCAAAACTGCCTTGTGTAGATTGCGATGACGCCGACTGCTGCCGTATCAAGGTACCGACGCCAACGGGTGCTTGGTTTCGCACAAAGTCTGCCCCCGGTCCTCGCGTAGGGCTGCTACTCTTGTGTGGTGATAGGTTTTGAAAAGGTTCGAGGAGCATGGCATGACAGATGGGGTGCCACATCCGTTGGCAGACGGCTTTGTAGGGGTCTTCGATTCGGGCGTTGGTGGCGTGAGCGTGCTGCAGCACCTCGTGCGCGAGCTGCCCGGTGAGGACTTTCGCTACTTTGGCGACTCGGCCCACGCGCCCTATGGCGGCAAGTCGGCTGACGAGGTGTACCGTCTTTCGCGCACCATTGCCGACCGCATGCTTGCCGACGGAGCAAAGGCCTTGGTCATAGCCTGTAACACTGCGACAAGCGCAGCGGCGGCGCAGCTTCGCGAAGCATATCCCCAGGTTCCCGTCGTGGGTGTCGAGCCGGCACTCAAGCCGGCCGTCCTGGCTGGCGGGTCAAAGAAAGTGCTGGTTATGGCCACGGAGGTCACTCTGGCACTCGACAAGTTCCACCAGCTTGAGGAGCGCTGGGCGCAGGGAGCCCAGGTCGTGCCGGTCGCCTGTGGTGGCTTGGTCGAGTGCGTAGAGCGCGGCGACTTGGATGATCCATCGGTCATCGAGGTGCTCGAGCGCCTGGTGGGCCGGTATCGAGGCGAGGTCGATCGTGTGGTGCTCGGCTGCACGCACTATCCCTTTGTGCGAACGCAGATTGCACAGGTGCTTGGGGACGTGACCTTCTTTGATGGCGGAGCGGGGACGGCCAGGCAGCTGCGTCGGCTTCTCGAGCAGGATGGCCTGCTGCGCGATGGAGACCAGGGCGTCGTCTCGTTCTCGTCGAGCATCGACACGCCGGCGGAGCTTGCGCTCTATCGCCGCTTCTTCGAGATGCCCTGCTAACCTCTGGCGAGGTCGTTGCGTTCCAAAAAGCGACCCGCCACCCTCGCGGGCGACGGGTCGTTGTGGACGCCTGACCCGCGGCCCTGGGGCCGCGGGTCAATCAGACGGGAAAGCCTTACGCGAGGGCCTGCTCGACGGCCACGGCGCACGCCACGGTGCAGCCGACCATCGGGTTGTTGCCCATGCCGATGAGGCCCATCATGTCGACGTGAGCCGGCACGGAGGAGGAGCCTGCGAACTGGGCGCTGCTGTGCATGCGGCCCATGGTGTCAGTCATGCCGTAGGAGGCGGGGCCAGCGTGCATGTTATCGGGATGCAGCGTACGGCCGGTGCCGCCACCGGATGCGACGGAGAAGTACTTCTTGCCAGCCAGCGTGCGCTCCTTGAAGTAGGTGCCTGCCACGGGATGCTGGAAGCGGGTCGGGTTGGTGGAGTTGCCGGTGATGGAGATGTCGGCATTCTCGTGCCACATGATGGCAACGCCCTCGCGGACGTCGTCGGCGCCGTAGCAGTTGACGGCAGCGCGCGGACCATCGGAGTACGGGATGGTCTGGACGACCTCAAGCTCGCCGGTGAAGTAGTCGAACTTGGTCTGGACATAGGTGAAGCCGTTGATGCGGGCGATGATCTGGGCGGCGTCCTTGCCGAGGCCGTTCAGGATGACGCGCAGCGGCTTCTTGCGGGCCTTGTTGGCGTTGTTGGCGATACCAATGGCGCCCTCAGCAGCGGCGAAGGACTCATGGCCGGCCAGGAACGCGAAGCACTCGGTGTCCTCACCGAGCAGCATGGCGCCCAGGTTGCCATGGCCCAAGCCGACCTTGCGGTCCTCGGCCACGGAGCCGGGGACGCAGAAGGCCTGCAGGCCAATGCCGATAGCGGCGGCGGCGTCGGAAGCGGTCTTGCAACCCTTCTTCACGGCGATGGCGCAACCGAGGGTGTAGGCCCACTTGGCGTTCTCGAATGCGATGGACTGGATGTCCTCGGTGATGTCATAGGGGTTGAAGCCCAGGTCGGTACAAATCTTGAGGGCTTCCTCGAGGTCGGCGATACCATACTCAGCGAGCGTCTTGTTGATCTTGTCGATACGGCGCTCGTAGCCTTCGAACGTGACTGCCATTAAGCTCAGCTCCTTTCCTTGTGGTCGAAGTTACTCTTTGCGCGGGTCGATGGTCTTGGCGGGGGCGTCCCACTGGCCATAGCGGCCGGTGTTGGCCTTGATGGCCTCGTTGGCATCCTTGCCAGCCTTGACGTCCTCCATGAACTTGCCGAGGTTCAGGAACTCGAAGCCGATGATCTCGTTGTTGTCGTTGAGGGCCAGCTGAGTGATGTAGCCCTGGGTGAGCTCGAGGTAACGGGCGCCCTTGGCGGCGGTGCCGTAGGTGGTGCCGACCATGGAGCGCAGGCCCTTGCCGAGGTCGTCGAGGCCAGCACCGATGGGCAGGCCGTCCTCGGAGAAGGCGGTCTGGGTGCGGCCGTACACGATCTGCAGGAACAGCTCGCGCATGGCGACGTTGATGGCGTCGCACACGAGGTCGGTGTTGAGGGCCTCAAGAATGGTCTTCTTGGGCAGGATCTCGGCGGCCATGGCGGCGGAGTGGGTCATGCCGGAGCAGCCGATGGTCTCAACGAGGGCCTCCTCAATGATGCCCTTCTTGACGTTGAGGCTCAGCTTGCAGCCACCCTGCTGGGGAGCGCACCAACCGATGCCATGGGTGTAGCCGGAGATGTCCTCGAGCTGCTTAGCCTGGACCCATGCACCCTCCTCGGGAATGGGTGCGGGCCCGTGGTATGCGCCCTTGGTCACGGGGCACATCTTCTCCACTTCTGACGAATACTGCATGAATGCTCCTCTCCAACACATCACGCACGCGCCCTCTTGTGGGGCGTGCTGAAGTCCGATGTTTACGGCGGTCCGGGTGGTCTCACGCATCCGGACGGCCAAGCTGTCGCACATCGCGACATACTACGCGCATAGTGTACGGCACAAAGTGATGTAATCGGGGGGCGGATGCGCGGACGTCAACAGTTGTTCGGGAAACGTTGCCCCGAGTGGCAGTGGAGCGGTAGCGGGCAGTATAAACATCGGTTGTGGCTTTGCGCTTGGCGACCGAGAACTTATAATTGTTCGAATGCAGAAACAGGGCAACATATCGGTGGGGGTCTACGAGCTGGCGCTGGTGGCGGTAACCGTCCTTTGGGGCGGGTCCTTCATCGTGCTCAAGGGGGCTCTCGACAGCATGTCGCCCGGCTGGCTTCTTACCATGAGATTCTCACTGGCGGCGCTTGTGCTCGGCGTGCCCTTTCTGCGTCGGATCAGGCGCCACCTCGACGCACGGCATCTTCGCGCTGGCGTGCTCATCGGCATCCCGGAGGGCCTTGCGTTTCTCGTCCAGAATGTCGGGCTGGTTGACACGACGCCGGGGCGCAACGCGTTTCTTACCGGCTCGTACTGCGTGATGGTGCCCTTCCTGGCATGGCTCTTCGAGCGGCGGCGACCAACTGGGCGCGACGTCTTGTGCGCCTTCCTCTGCCTGGCGGGAATCGGGTTCGTGTCGCTTCGCGGCGACCTGGGGATGGCCCTGTCGAGAGGTGACGTCCTCACGTTGGTGGGCGCCGTCTTCTTTGCGCTGAACATCCTGTGTGTCGACTGGTTTGGGCGGGGGTGCGACTTTGTTACGGTCACCTTCGTCGAACTTGCCACGATGGCGGCAGTGTGCCTCGGCTGGTCACTCGTCGCCGAGAGGCTCCCTGTGCCGGACGACTTGCTATCCGGCTTCTTTGCGCAGCTAGCCTATGTGGTGCTTGCCTCGACGATGCTCTGCATGCTCCTGCAGAACGTGGCGCAACAGCACGTTCCTTCCGGCCGTGCGGCCCTGCTCATGTCGCTCGAGAGCGTGTTTGCCACCATCTTCTCGATTGTCTTCTACGGAGAGCGCCTGTCCGTCCCGGTGGCTCTCGGCTTTGCGCTGATCCTTGTCTCGGTCGTGCTGAGCCAGGCGTCGGGGGACGATTTGCGGGAGGTGGCCGCATGATCTCGGAGGAGGCGCTAGCAGCGGTCTGTCGTCCCGCGATCCTTGGCCGCGCTCGCATCATCGCACGTCGCGAGGGGCGCATTTGGGAGCGTGCCTGCAGCTACGAGGGGCACCTCACCCACATCAGCGCCCATGTCGACAGCGCGTCGGGATACATGGACAGCTATGAGACATCGGTTACGCTCGACGAGACGGACGACACCGTTCACTCCTACTCGTGCACCTGTCCGGCAGCCCGAAAGTTCTCGGGGCCCTGCAAGCACAGCATCGCGCTGGCGATTGACTTCAATCGCAACGGAGAGCTGTACGAGGGATTCAGTCACCTCCAGCACCTGTCGACCTCGACGGCAATAACGTCCTTCCTGGATCGGAGCGCGCGGATGGCGCGCCCGCGCATTGCGAGCGGTGCGGGCGAGGCGCCCGCGACCGTGCGCGTCGTGCCGCGTCTCATGCATGACAACGAGCTGTTCCTCGGCCTGCGTCTTGCGGGGACGCGGGGCGCCTACGTGGTGCGAGACCTTGGCGCGTTCGAGGCGCACGTCACCGAGGGCTCGTTCTTCGAGTATGGCAAGCGTCTGGCCTTCACCCACGAGCTCGGGTCCTTCGTCGAGGAGGACCGCGAACTGGTCATGTTCGTGTGCCGCTGCGTTCGCAATCGGCGCTCGTATGCGGGCAACCGGGTGTATGGCCACGTCTACGCGACGTCGGGATCGGCGCTCTCGGTGGGCAAGGAGCTTCGTCTCTCGCCACCCGAGATCGACGAGCTCCTGCGTCTGCTGAGAGGCAGGACCGTTACGTACGAGCCGGCATCCGGGCCGCAGGCATCATATGCGCGCGACGTGACGGTGGCCGACGGGGACCCGGTGGTTTCGGTCGAGCTTGTACCCTCTGGCGGTGATGGCTTCGAGATGGTGCGCTCGGGCGAGCTCGAGGTGTTCACTACGGGCGAGCATATGTATGCGCTTCAGGAATCGGTGCTGTACCGGTGCACCGACCGCATGCTGCCAGCCGCGCCGTTCTTGCAACAGGTCTACTGCAGCCAGTCGTCCAGCTTGCTCATGACTACCGAGGACGCTCGCCGTTTTTGCGTCACGGCACTCCCTGCCATCGAACAGTCCCTGCAGGTCACAGTCCCTGCCGAGCTCGATGCCCTGCGGCCCGACCCGCTGCGTCTGGTCTTTCTGCTCGACTGCATGGGCAACCTGGTAACGTGCGATGCGCTGGCAAAGTACGGGATGAAGACCGTGCGCCTGTTTGATCGCGCGCAGGGCGAGCAGGCCCTATGGCGCGACCTGCGCGCCGAGGCCGAGGCGCGGTCGGTGGTGACCCGCTACTTCACCACAGCACGAGAGTCGGGCGTGCTCGTCAGCCGACCTGACAACGACTCCATTGCCCGCATCGTGTTCGAGGGGGTGCCTGAGCTCTCGCGATTGGGCGAGGTGCGGGCGTCGGAGGCATTTGCGCGGCTAGAGCCACGGCGCAAGCCGACGGTACATGTGGGTGCCACGTCGCGGTCGGGCCTGTTTGACCTCTCGCTTCTTGCCAACGACATCCCGCAGCGTGAGCTGTGGTCCATCCTGGGCAGTTACCGGATGCGCAAGACCTACCACCGCCTGCGCGACGGCTCCTTCGTCGACCTGCGGGGCGTGGATCTTGACGAGGCCGCTCGCCTTGCAGACGAGCTGAGCCTCACTGCATCGGAGCTGGCGTGCGGCACCGTCGCGATTCCATCGTATAAGGCGTTTTTGCTCGATGCGCTGATGCCCGACGACCAGAAGGACGTACTGTTCAAAAGGCAGCTGGAAGAGTTTCGGACCGTCGACGTGGACGGTTACGAACCGCCCGCGTCTCTGGTCGAGGCGCTCAGGCCCTACCAGATCGCTGGCTTCAAGTGGCTGTCGGCGCTCACGGACATGGGCTTTGGCGGCATCCTTGCTGACGAGATGGGATTGGGCAAGTCAGTCCAGGTCATCTCGCTGCTGCTTGCCTGCCGCGGGCAGGGCCAGTCGCTCATCGTGTGCCCCGCGTCGCTGGTGTACAACTGGGTCGCCGAGTTCGAGAAGTTTGCGCCGGAGCTCGATGTCGCAGCCGTCTCTGGCGATGCGCAGGAGCGCCGCCGCATACGGGCACAGGGTGGACATGAGGTGCTCATCACCTCCTACGACCTGCTCAGACGCGACATCGAGGACTATGCGAGCCGGCGCCTGTGGGCAGTGGTGCTCGATGAGGCCCAGTACATCAAGAACCACCAGACGTTGGCGGCGAGGGCGGTCAAGACGCTTGTGGCGACCCATCGCTTTGCCCTTACGGGTACTCCCGTGGAGAATCGCCTCTCCGAGCTCTGGAGCATCTTTGACTTTCTCATGCCCGGTCTGTTGGGTGGATACGAGCGGTTCCGCGACCGCTACGAGCTTCCCATTGCGGACGGCGATGAGGATGCCGCGCGCATGCTGCGTGAGACGGTGAGCCCCTTCGTGCTTAGGCGCCTCAAGAGCGAGGTGCTCGACGATCTGCCCGACAAGCTCGAGCAGGTGGTTGCCTGTCGGATGGGCCGCACGCAGCGCGAGCTCTACGATGCCCGCGAGCAGGCATTGCGCATGTCGCTTGAGGGAAGCTCCCTCGATGACCTTGGCACGGAGCGGATGCAAGTGCTGGCCGAGCTCACGCGTCTGCGACAGCTCTGCTGCGACCCGCGGCTGGTGTACGAGGACTACGAGGGAGGGAGCTGCAAGCTCGACACCATCTGGCAGCTCGTGTCCTCGGCCATGGACGCGCGCGAGAAGGTGCTTGTGTTCTCGCAGTTCACCAGCTTTCTTTCGCTTATTGCCGAACGGCTCGACGAAGAGGGGATGGCCTACTACACGATCACGGGCGAAACGCCCAAGAAGCGCCGCGTCGAGCTGGTCGACGCCTTCAACGCCGACGACACTCCCGTCTTTCTCGTGTCGCTTCGCGCGGGCGGCACAGGCCTCAACCTCGTGGGTGCCTCGGTCGTCATCCATGCCGATCCCTGGTGGAACCTTGCCGTGCAGGATCAGGCGACCGATCGCGCCCATCGCATCGGGCAGACGCGAGACGTGACGGTGTACAAGGTCATCGCCGCACATACGATCGAGGAGCGCATCCTCATGCTGCAGGAGGCCAAGGGCGAGCTTGCCGAGCGCTTTGTCGCGGCTGGTGGGGGAGCGGCGTCGCTGGGGGCGTTGAGTCGCGACGACCTGCTGAGGCTGCTGGAAGAGTAAAGTGGTTGCAATTGTGTTGAGACGGCCCGTGCCGGCGCGGATGGCCGTCGCTTGCGTTTGCATGTGGGGAGACTGACGTACATGGTGATCTTTGGTGCCCTGATGAACGGGCTCGAGGCTATGGTGGGAGGCATCCTCGGCTTGGTGTTCAAGCGTTGGGTCTCGGACGACCTTGGGGACTTTCTCCTCAAGGGCCAGGGCCTGTGCGTGATTCTCGTCGCCGTGCAGGGCATGGCGGGGGAGGGCGATATCGCGGTCGTGACGCTGGCGGTCGCGATAGGCGCGGCATTGGGCTACGTCCTCGACATCGACAAGGCCATCCATCGGCTTGGCGACTGGGTGCAGGCGCGGCTCGACGCCCTTCTTTCGGGCAGTGACCGATTCGGCAGCTTCTCGGAGGGCTTCGTGACGTCCACGCTCTTCACCTGCACGGGCGCGATGGCGATCGTCGGAGCGCTTGAGAGCGGCCTTTCGCTCGATCACTCGACCCTCATCGCCAAGGGCGTCATCGACCTTGTCGTGTGCATTCCGATGGCGGCGACCCTGGGCATCGGCGTGCCGTTCTGCGGCGTGGCGCTGTTGGTGTACGAGTCGGCCCTCAGTCTGGCGGGGAGTGCGCTGGGTCCGATGCTGACCGATGCGGTGATTGCGCAGATGTCGGTGACGGGCTCGATGCTGCTCTTTGCCGTTGGCACCAACCTGCTGGGGATAACCGACATCAAGGTCGCGAACCTCCTTCCCGCGGCGTTCATGCCGATTGCCTTGGTGCCCCTGATGCAGGTCGTCACGGCGCTGCTGTAGCTCTCACGTGCGCCAAAGCTCTTGCCGCTCTGATGGGCACGCACGCCCGGTGTGCCGGCGTTGCTTGATCGTGCCGCTGTTCGGCTACGGTAAAATGACGGTGACTCCATTGGCGCGAGAGAAGGGAGCGAGCATGAACCGGCATGTCTCACGCAAGGGAATGCGATGGCTTGTGGTGGTGATTGCCCTGCTGGTGGCCATGGTTCCCGCCAATGCACTTGCCAAGGGAGGCTCTCAGAGCACGTATTCCGTGCGCGTCGACAAGGGCTACCTCGCGCTGCGCACGGCCCCCGCCTACGACGAGGCCAACGAGATCGGCGAGCTGTACACCGGCGATGTCGTCCGAGTCAAGGACAAGTCGAACGGCAAGTATTGGTGGGTCTATTCGCCCAAGTACGACAGGGAAGGTTACGTCAACAAGAACTATCTGGTTCGCGTCGATACTTCGGTGAAGCGAGACTACAGGGTCACGGTGGCAAAGGGCTACCTCGCGCTGCGCACGGCCCCGGCTTACGACGAGGCCAACGAGATCGGCGAGCTGTACACCGGTGACATCGTCTCGCTCATCGAGAGGTACAACGACACCTACTGGTGGGTGTATTCGTCAAAGTATGGCACCTGTGGGTACGTGAACCGCAAGTACCTCTCGGGCACTACGCCGTCGACGTACGAGAAGTACAAGGTGAGGGTTGCAAGGGGTTACCTCGCGCTGCGCACGGCCCCCGCCTACGACGAGGCCAACGAGATCGGCGAGCTGTACACCGGCGATGTCGTCACCGTCAAAGACCGGTCGAACCGTCAGTATTGGTGGGTGTACTCGTCAAAGTACGGTAAGAGCGGCTACGTCAACAAGGACTATCTCGTGAAGCTGTAGATCTTGTCGGGGCGTGCATTGGTGCCTGTCCCCGACGCACGCCCGCGTGCATTGGTGCCTGTCCCCAATGCACGGCGAGTACGCAAAACGCGAACCGCCACCCAGAGTCAATCTGGGTGGCGGTCTTCGATTGGCATGCGTTGGCTTGCGGCTAGGTGTGCCAGGACTCGTCGGCGTGACTGCTGTCGGTCCCCGTCGAATGGGTCTTGTCGTCGGTTACCCCGTCACGCGTGCGAATGAGCTTGCGCTTGATCTTACCGCCGATGGTCTTGGGAAGCTCGTCCACGTACTCGACGATGCGCGGGTACTTGTACGGAGCGGTCTCGTGCTTGACCCAGTTCTGCAGCTCCTTGGTGAGCTCGGGCGATGGCTCGTATCCGCGGGCAAGCACGATGGTTGCCTTGACCACCTTGCCGCGGATGGGGTCAGGCGCGGCGGTCACGGCGCACTCGACCACGGCGTCGTGCTTGACGAGGGCGCTCTCCACCTCGAAGGGGCCGATGCGATAGCCGGAGCACTTGATGACGTCGTCGTTGCGGCCCACGAAGCTCACGTAGCCGTCGATGTCGCGCCAGGCCATGTCGTGCAGGTTGTAGTAGTCGCCACCCACCGCCTCGGCGGTTGCCTCGGGACGGTTGAAGTAGCCCACAAACAGGCCGGGCGGATAGGCCTCCTTGAGGCCGGTGACGCAGATGGCGCCCTCGTCGCCGTCCTCGACCTCGTTGCCGTCGTCATCCAGAAGCTTGATGTTGAGCAGCGGACTGGGCTTGCCCATGCTGCCAGGCTTGGGGTCGAGCCAGGGGAAGGTCGCGAGGAGCACCGGCCCCTCGGTCTGGCCAAAGCCCTCGCGGATCTTCTTGCCAGTGAACTTCTCCCACTGGATCGTGACCTCGGCGTTGAGCGGCTCGCCAGCGGTGGCAAAGTTCTGGATGCTCGACAGGTCGTAGGCGCCCACGTCCTCCTGCAGCATGAAGCGGTACATCGTGGGAGGGGCGCAGAAGGTGGTCAGCTTGTAGTCCTGCATGTGCTGCAGCAGCTTGGTGGGGATGAACTTGTCCATGTCGTAGGCAAAGATCTCGGCGCCCGCGATCCACTGGCCGTAGATCTTGCCCCAGCCAAACTTGGCCCAGCCACTGTCGGTCACGCTCATGTGCAGGCAGTTCTCGCGAACCTGCTGCCAGTACTTGGCGGTGATGATGTGTCCAAGGGGATGCGCGTAGTTGTGCATGACCGCCTTGGGGTTGCCGGTGGTTCCGCTGGTGAAGTAGATGAGCATGATGTCCTTCGACGTCACGCCGGCATCGCCCTCGAGGCGCTCGAAGGTCTCGGGCTCGTCGGCGATGAGCTGGTCAAAGTTGATCCAGCCCTCGCGCTCGCCTGCGACGATGATCTTGTTCTGGATGCTCGGGGCCTGCGGCAGCGCGCCCTCTACCTGCGTGTTGACGTACTCGTCGGCCACGCAGACCATCATCTTCACGTTGCAGGTGTTGGCGCGATAGGCGATGTCGTGGGTGGTCAACTGTAGCGAGGCGGGGATGACCGTCGCACCGAGCTTGCATAGCGCGCTTGCCACGACCCAGTACTCCCACCTGCGGCGCAGGATGCACATGACGATGTCGCCCTTGCCGATGCCCAGCTTGGCAAAGGCGTGCGCGGTCTTGCTCGAGAGGCGGCTGATGTCGGTGAAGGTGAACTCGCGCTCCTCGCCCGCATCGTTGCACCACAGTAGGGCCTTCTTGTCGGGTTCGACGCGCGCCCACTCGTCGACGACGTCGTAGCCAAAGTTGAAGCGCTCGGGCACGTTGATGCGGAAGTTCTCAAAGAAGTCCTCGTAGCTGTCAAACTCGATACGGGGGCAGTACTTGCTCAGAATGTAGTCCATGGTTCCTCGATCTGACGGTGATGGCGGCTTACTCGGCGATGACGGTCACAAACCGTGCGGGTACCTCGCCGCCGCAGCGCTGCCCGTGCGGGATGGAGGGGTTGAAGTAGATGCTGTCACCCGGGTTGAGGACGAACTCGCGGTCACCCCACACGACCACGAGCGTTCCCTCGAGCACGAGGTTGAACTCCTGCCCGGAGTGCTGCACGAGCTTTGCGGGGTCGTCCGAGGGGTTGATGGTCACCTCGAGCGGCTGCATGATCTTGTTCTGATACCTGAAGGCAAGGTCCTCAAAGTGATAGCCCGGATAGCGTTCGACCTCGCGGCCCTGGCCCTTGCGCACCACTTGGTAGGTGTTGAGCTTGGCAGCCGTTCCGGTGAGGATCTCGGTGAACTCGACGCCAAAGCGCTGCGCCATGTGGTAGATGGCAGAAATGGGCACGTCGGCGCCCGACTCCTCCCACTGCGTGTAGGTCTCGAGGCTGACCTCGAGGTCAGCTGCCATCTCCTCGCGGGTGACGTCGCACGACTCTCGCAGGCCCTCGATGCGCAGGCCAATCTCTCGCATTGCCATCTCGTCGTTCGACATGGCTGACCTCCTTGTTGCGGATGATGGGTCTTGTTTGACAGCAGACGATTATAGTTAAAGCCGTATCATGCACCCTCATTTGTCACAGTTCGTTTTCATGACCGCCTTTTTTATGTTGCCCCTGTGTGGACGTGCGCAGCATACACGCGGTGCACCTAGGGGACTGTCCCCTGGCCGCACCGGACGACCGGGAGAGCCATTTTTGTTTCGGTTCAACAAATGAGCTGTAAAGCGACGGCGAAGCCACCCTTTCTTATGGCATAGTTCATGCTGCTGCAACCATGGGGGTTGCAGAGGCGCGAGGGAGCTCACCATGACGGGAACTGGTATTGCGGACAACAGAATCGCCGAGCGCATGACCGTGCGCGCTCTTCTGGGCGATGTTCGCGTGCTTTCCCTACGACTTACGAGCTTCCTCCTAGCAGCCTAGCTGTTTGGGAGCACCGGCACGTCAAAGGCGTGCCAGCTCTTCTATCAGGGTTGTGTCCGCACCATCTCCCCCTCACAGAGCTTTCTCGTCGCCGTCTGTCTGCGACGTATGTGCCAAACGGCGCCAAAAGAGAGGAACCATCATGACCAGGAAGATCGAGATCCTTGACACCACGCTGCGTGACGGAGAGCAGTCTCCCGGCTGCTCCATGAACACGCAGGAAAAGGTAATCGTCGCGCGCGAGCTCATCCGCATGGGCGTCGACGCGATCGAGGCGGGCTTCCCCATCTCGAGCCCCGGCGACTATCGCGCCGTCTCGGAGATCGGTGCTCTGGCTGGTGACAAGGTCGTGGTGTGCGCCTTCTCTCGTGCGGTCGAGAAGGACATCGACTGCGCCGCAGAGGCGCTCAAGACCGCTGCGCGCCCCCGCATCATCACGGGCATCGGCGTCTCTCCCACGCACATGAACGAGAAGCTTCACATGAGTGAGGACGAGGTCGTGGCGTGTGCCTCCAAGGCAGTCGCTCACGCCAAGTCGCTCGTCGACGACGTTGAGTTCTACGCGGAGGATGCCGGTCGTGCCGACCCTGCGTTCCTCGTCCGCGTCATCCAGGCGGTGGTTGACGCCGGTGCGACGGTCGTCAACGTCCCCGACACGACGGGCTACTGTCTGCCCGACGAGTACGGCGCCCTCATCAAGATGGTTTCCGACGAGGTCAAGGGCATCGAGAACGTCAAGCTTGCCGTTCATGCGCACAATGACCTCGGTATGGCGACGGCACTTGCGCTTGCCGGCGTCCGCAACGGTGCGACGCAGGTCGAGTGCACCATCAACGGCCTCGGCGAGCGTGCCGGCAACACCGCCCTCGAAGAGATCGTGATGGCCATTCGCATGCATGGCGACGAGCTCGGTGTCCACACTGACGTCGTGACGCCCGAGCTCACGCGCGCAAGCCGCCTCGTGAGTCGCATCACGGGCATGAGCGTGCAGGCCAACAAGGCCATCGTTGGCGCCAACGCCTTCACCCACAGCTCGGGCATTCATCAGGACGGCGTGCTCAAGGCGCGTGCAACCTACGAGATCATCGACCCGTCAGAAGTGGGCGCGACGGGGTCGGACATCATCCTGTCTGCCCGTTCTGGTCGCGCTGCCCTGCGCCATCGCCTTCAGGAGCTGGGCTACACCTTCGAGGACAGTGACTTCGAGGAGATCTACGAGCGCTTCCTCGAGATCGCAGACCAGAAGAAGGAGGTCTACGACGAGGACCTCGAGTCCATCGTCCAGGAACGTCAGCGCGACATCGAGTCCATCTACACGCTCAATGCGCTGCAGATTCAGTGCGGCGACCCGCTCGTGCCCACGGCGGTCGCGACCATCACCGACGAGGATGGCAAGAAGGTCGTGGTGAGCGCGACGGGCACCGGTCCGGTCGACGCCGCATACAAGGCCATCGATATGGTCGTGGGCATCGAGAGTGACCTGCAGGAGTTTGCCGTCAAGGCCATCACGCGCGGCATCGACGCCATCGGCGAGGTGACGGTCCGCATTACGGCCCCGGACGGACGAGTCTACAATGGACGTGGTTCGGACAACGACATCATCGTCTCGAGCGCCAAGGCCTACATCAATGCCATCAACCGCATGATCCAGGCGTCACGCGCCCGGGCATAGCGAACGCAAGACAACGCCTTCGCCTGGGATGTCGGGTTTGTTCCCGCATCCCAGGCGTTCGTGGCTTGGGCCAAGCCGTTCGTAGGGGGAGAGATGCAAACGCTGACTGGCGCACAGATTCTTGTGCGGACGCTCATCGACCAGGGTGTCGACATCATATTTGGCTATCCCGGCGGGACGGTCATCGACATCTACGACGCCCTGTACGATGTGGCCGATCGCCTCTGGCACGTCGAGACGACTCACGAGCAGCACGCGGCGCATGCGGCAGACGGATATGCCCGTGCGACCGGCAAGACGGGTGTGGTGCTGGCGACGTCTGGCCCGGGTGCCACGAACTTGGTCACGGGCATCGCGACGGCCTACCTCGACTCGGTGCCCATGGTTGCCATCACGGGCAACGTGGCGGGAAGCGTCATCGGTACCGACGCGTTCCAGGAGCTGGACATTACGGGCGTCACGTTGCCCATCACCAAGCACAACTACTTCGTGCGCGACATCGCACGCCTGCAGGACACGGTGCGCGAGGCCTTTGCACTCGCAAACTCGGGTCGCCCCGGCCCGGTGCTGGTTGACATCGCCAAGGACGTGCAGGAGGCAAGCTACGCCTACGAACCCAAGGAGCCGATTGCTCCGCGTCCCCATCGCGTGCCCAGTCACGAGGTCATAGAGGCTGCCGCAGCGGTCATCAACGAAGCTAAGCGGCCCTTCGTCTACTTTGGCGGCGGGGTCATCGCGTCTGGTGCGGGGGCGGAGGTCGCGGCGCTGGCCGATCGCATCGGCGCGCCGATGGGTTGCTCGCTCATGGGCATCTCGGGCGTGCCGACTGATCACCCACGATTCCTGGGCATGCAGGGCATGCATGGCCACTACGCCTGCTCGATGGCGATGGACGACAGCGACTGCGTCATCGCGTTGGGCACGCGATTCAACGATCGCGCGACGGGCGACCGCACGAAGTTCAGGCCATCGGGCAAGGTTGTCCGCATCGACATCGACTCGTCCGAGCTCAACAAGACGCTCATCGATCGTGTCGACGTGCGCTCGGATGTGAGAGTCGCGCTGAGCGAGCTCCTGCCGCTGCTCAAGCCCAACGAGCACAGCGAATGGGCGCGCGAGATCCGCGGTCTGCGGGCTCGCGAACAGGGATTTGCCGACTACCGTGATGGGCTCTGTCCCAAGACGATCATGGAGGCGATCGATGCGCACCGGGAGGCGGACATGCCTCTCGTAACCGACGTTGGCCAGCATCAGATGTGGGCGGCACAGTATCTGAGCTTCTCGAAGCCCCGCACGTTCATCTCGTCTGGCGGCCTCGGGACTATGGGCTTTGGTATGGGTGCCGCCATAGGGGCGGCACTGGCTACCGGCGAGCATACTATCCTTGTGACCGGCGACGGGTGCTTTGCCATGGACATGGCGGAGCTTGTCACGGCCGCTGATCACGATATTCCCCTGACGGTGGTTCTTCTGAACAACGGCGTGCTTGGAATGGTGCGTCAGTGGCAGTCGTTGTTCTACGGCCAGCGGCACTCGAATACGACGCTCAAGCGCAGGATTGACTATGTGGCTGCAGCCAAGGCCTTTGGTGCGAGGGCACGGCGCATCGAGAGCGTCGAGGAGCTTGACGCCGCGCTCGACGACGCTATCGGCTACGATGGACCCATGCTCATCGAGTGTCCCATCGACAAGGACGAGTTTGTGACCCCCATGCTCCCCACTGGCGGCACGATGGGTGACATGGTGGTCAACATGGACGACATCAACAAGAGGCTGGGCAGGTAGAACGGCATGAACATCTACAGCATCGCCATCATGGTGCGCAACGAGTATGGTGTGCTCAATCGCGTGACCAACATGTTCAGGCGCAGGCAGTTCAACATCACCTCACTTACGGTGTCCGAGACCGAGACGGAGGAGCTCTCGCGCATCACCGTACAGTTTGAGGGGGAGAACGACCGCGCTCGCGAACAGCTGGTTGCCCAGCTGGCAAAGCTTCCAGACGTGATCGAGTTCAAGGAATTCAACCCCGACGAGTCGATTAGCTGCGAGCTGCTGCTCATTAAGATGGCAAACGACAACGAGCAGCGTCGACAGATGCTTGACGCGGCGGATGCCTTTCACGCAAAGATCGTGGACTACACGCGCGAGTCGATCATCTTCCGTATCGCAGGTACCAGCAACCGCATTGAGAACTTCATTGACCTCATGCGCGACTTCGAGATACTCGAGGTATGCCGCACGGGCATCATTTCGCTCGAGCGAGGCGCGCAGGTTATGCGCAAGGTCACCACGCTGTAGAAAACGGGACTCATACCAACGGATTCTCTGACGCTTGTGGACAAAGTTGGGGCTATGCGTGATTTTTGAGCGACATGCTGAGTATCGGCTTTCCGTGACCTGCAGTTTTGTTGTCTGGATACTCAGGGGGTCGACGAAAAATCACGCATAGCCCCAACTTTGTCCACAAGGATTGACGCATACGGCCATAACCGGTGTGTGGGTGACCGCCCCTACGGTATAACACATCCAATCCCCGATACCATCTACCTGCGACTTTGCTGCCATCTTACACTCAGCTCATCCTTCCACCCTCCGAGCAAAGGAGAGCGTATGAGCAAGATCGTCGTAGTTGGTGCCAATCATGCCGGCACCGCCGCAATCAATACCATCCTGGACAACTATCAGGGTAACGAGATCGTTGCCTTTGACGCCAATTCGAACATCAGCTTCTTGGGTTGCGGCATGGCCCTGTGGATCGGCAACCAGATCTCTGGGCCCGATGGCCTGTTCTACCAGACCAAGGAGCAGTTCGAGGCCAAGGGCGCGACCATCCACATGGAGACTCCGGTCGATCGCATCGACTTTGAGGGTAAGGTGGTCTATGCCACGGGCAAGGACGGGACCGCCTATGCCGAGCCGTATGACAAGCTCATCCTGGCCACGGGGTCGCTGCCCATCATCCCGCGCTTCGAGGGAGGCGACCTCGAGAACATCCAGCAGGTCAAGCTCTTCCAGAACGCGCAGGAGGTCGTCGACAAGCTCAAGAATCCCGACATCAAGACCGTGGCCGTGGTCGGTGCCGGCTACATCGGCGTCGAGCTTGCCGAGGCCTTCCGGCGCAACGGCCGCCACACGCTGCTGGTGGACATGGCTCCGACCTGCATGGCGAACAACTTTGACCCCGAGTTCAGTGCGCTGATGGCCAAGAACCTCGAGGACAACGGCATCGAGGCTCACTATGGTGAGGGCGTCGACCGTTTTGAGGGCGAGGACGGCAAGGTTACCAAGCTGGTTACCGACAAGGGGTCCTACGACGTGGACATGGTCTGCGTCTGCATCGGCTTCAGGCCCAACACCGGGCTCGTCGCTGACAGTGGCATGGAGCTCTTCCGCAACGGCGCAATCCTGGTTGACCGCCATCAGCAGACGAGCATTCCCGGCGTATATGCCGTGGGTGACTGCGCGACCATCTTCAACAACGGCCTTGACGGCGAGCCGGGCTACATCGCCCTGGCGTCCAATGCCGTGCGCAGCGGCATCGTTGCCGGCCACAACATCTGTGGCACTGAGCTCGAGACCCCGGGCGTGCAGGGCTCCAGCGGCATCTGCATCTTTGATCTCAAGATGGTGTCGACGGGTCTCACCGAGGCGGCGGCGCAGCGCGCGGGCATCGAGGTCAAGACTACAACCGTGACCGACTGCCAGAAGGCCCCCTTCATCGAGCATGACAATCCTGATACCACGATCAAGATCGTCTACGATGCCAAGACGCGTGCGATTCTGGGTGCCCAACTTGCCAGCACCTACGACATGAGCGGGAACATCAACATGTTCAGCCTCGCTGTCGAGAAGAAGGTCACTATCGACGAGCTCGCCCTGCTCGACATCTTCTTCCTGCCGCACTTTAACGCTCCGTACAACTATATGACGGTGGCGGCGCTCCAGGCTGAGTAGCCACAAGGGCATAGCACATGAATGGGGCGGCGCCGACGGGTGCCGCCCCTTGCTGTTGGTGCGAGTCTGGCTAACTGCCGACTTCAGATCCGCGGGCTAGTGCTTCCAGAACTTGAAGCCATGGGCATGCCTGCCTCCTCGGGCGCGTGCGTCCGCCATGGGGGCATCGTTCCAGGTGGGAGAGACTTGGCCATGCATGCGGCGGTCGACCTGTGCGCAGGCCATGGCCTCGTAGGCGATGGCAGTACCCGTTCCATCGCTCACATACTCGCTGGCGCGGTCGGGACGGATGCCCATGCGACCTGCCTCGGCTGCGGCGTCGATGTTTGCTCCCAGGAACAGGAACTCCCAGCCCTGTTCCTGCTTGGCTTCGAGCATGCGCTTGACCTCGTGGTAGGTGCGCCGCCTGCTGGCGTTTTCCATGCCGTCGGTGATGATGGTGAAGATTACGTTCTCCGCACGGTAATCCTCCGGCAGGATCTGCTGGACCTTCTCGTGGTAGCGCACGGCATCCCCGACTGCATCCAGCAGCGCCGTGCAGCCGCGAACCTGGTACTGGGCCTTGGCGAGGTCGGCAACCTCGTCAATCGGCTTGCGGTCGACCAGCACCTTGCTGCTATCGTCAAACAGCACGATCGAGACTATGCACTCGCCTTCGATCTCGCGGTTCCTCTGTAGGGTCGCGTTGAGGCCACCGATGGTGTCGCTCTCCAGTCCGGCCATCGAACCGCTGCGGTCGACGACAAACACGAGCTCGGTCAGGTTCTTCTTCATGATCTGCTCCTCTCCTCGGGCGGCTGAGCCGCTCGTCTGACTTGCTGACTAGCAGTCTAGGGAGGGGAGGGATGCCTTTGGTCAACTGCCAGTTGACATCGAGACCCCATGGGCGGCGTGCGGGCTTGTGGGGTAGTAAGATGATGCGAAAGATGATGCAGGTACGGCGCAGATGTGCCAGCCGAGAGGAGCGCGTGATGGGCAAGCCTTCAAGGGAACTGCTAAAGGGTAGAAAGTACGACACGCTGATAGCGCGGCTGGTGGATCGGCTCGGCGTGGACGAAGCGGCAGCTCTCTGGGTGCGCGCCGAGCGCAGGCTGGATGGCATGCTGGCTCAGTCCAGGCCGTTGCCCGAGGGGGAGAAGCTGCATGTGGAGGTGTTCGTGCTGCCCACCTGCGCCATCTACTTCGAGCTGATCGACGCCTTCGGCAGGGATGAGGCCTTCCAGATGGTGGACGATTTCATGGCCGAATACTCCGCCAATGCGTCCAAGGCCTTCAGGCGCATCGTTGCCCTGCCGGGCGGGCGCGGGCTCTTTATGCGCGCCTTTGGCAAGGTGGTTGGCCTGGCGTTTGGCGAGAGGCAGGGCTTCGCGAACGAGATGCACGAATGCACGCCCAATCGCATCGCCTATGACGTGCTTGCGTGTCCGTACCGTCGAGCCTCCGCCCAGATGGGCGCACCCGAGATCTGCCAGTTCTTCTGCCGCAACGATGAGATCTGCTACGGCAACCTCGACGGCATCCGATTCGTGCGTACGGGCACGCTGGCCAAGGGGGCCGACCGCTGCGACTTCGTCATCGAGCGACAGTAGCGCGCCAAGGGAATCCCCGGCGCATCCTGCGCTATCCGAGCAGCGGCTGGTCGAAGGCAAAGAGCGTGTCGTTGATCTGGAAGATGTCGTAGTTGCCCTCGTTGATGAAGAACTCCACGATCACGTCGCGCTTGTCGGCGTGCGAGAGGGCGAATCCCGCGCGCTCGAGCAGCATGCACGTCTCGTCGTGTGACAGCTCGAGCGCGACCGCCAGCGCCAGCACCGTGGTCTTGGTGGGCTTGTAGCTGGGGTTGCTTCGCATCTTTGAGAAGTGCTGGCGACTGATGTTGGCTCGCTTGTACACCTGGGAGTCCTTGAGCCCCCGCTCGTCGATCATCGCGAGGAGCGTCTCGGAGAAGCCGGCATCAAGATGCGTGAGCAGGTTGCGGAGCGGGTTGGGCAGGCTGAAGTGTGGCCTGGCCCCCGCCTTCGCTTTCTTGCTGCGCGGGCGGTGTGTCGAGCCGGGTGCGGGTGCGTGAGCATACGGCGCAGCTGCTGGTGCGGGTGACGATGGTGCTGGTGCGGCCGTTGCGTCGAAGGACATGTCGGCGAGGGTCGCGCCCTCGGCGTGCGCTGCGTCAAAACCAGTCGCGCCGAGGTCATCGGACGCAAAGGGCTCCAAAACGGCATCCGACGTTGGGTGACCGCACATCATACAGTACGTGCTGGTGTCGGCAAGCTCATGGCGGCAGACACTGCAGTACCTGTGGGTGCCCGTGCTGGGGGCCGCGGCTTCCACCGGGGACGATGAGCTCCAACTGGCCCCCTCCGCCTCCTCGGCTCCTATCATTGCGCTTGCCGCGACGTTGGTCTCCCAGTCGCGTCGCCTGTCGTAGCCTGAGGCATCCACGTAGACATCGTCGATGTAGCTCGCCACGCGCAGTCGCAGCTCGTCGGCGTAGTCCATCGTGGTAGTGTCGAACAGCACGAGGATGATGTCCATGTCATGGTCAAGCAGGAAGCTGCGGAACTCCTCCTGTGCGACCTCGAGCGCTTCCCTGCGGGGATAGCCGTAGATGCCCGCTGATATGAGCGGGAAGGCGATCGACGTGCATTTGAGCGATGCGGCCAGCTCCAGTGAGGTGCGGTAGCAGCTGGCAAGCCTCGTGCGCTCGCCGTGGTTGCCGTCCTGCCATACAGGCCCGACGGCATGGATGATGTAGCGAGCGGGGAGATGGAAGGCGGGCGTGGCTACGGCGCTTCCGGTGGGGCAGTAGCCAATCTTGTCGCAGGCGGCTTGCAGCTTTTGTGCCCCCGCAGCCGCGAAGATGGCCCCGCAGACTCCGCCACCCCTCCGCAACTGGGCGTTTGCGGCATTTACGATGGCGTCGGCCCTCACGTGGGTTATGTCGTCGCGCACGATGGTAAACGGCATGGCTCCTCCGCTCGATTGGTTATGTTCAGTATAGGGTGGTTTGCATTGAACATGCGGTGCCGCCCTGTGCCCTCGACGATCCCTCGGGCTCGCGCTTTCGCCGCGAGTACGCGCGGGTCGCACCGGACTTCAGCTACAGAGGTCGCCCGGGGGATCGTCGAGGGCACAGGGTTGGTCCGCAGCTCGCCGCTCAACATGTCAAAGGGACATGACAGCGGCCGTGTGGCATGCCAAAATGGAAGCGAGCCAGATTCGAGGAGGCCCGCATGCGTCAGCGCATATATGCCATCATCACCGACGACAGTGTCACCGACGACCACGTGGCACATCTGTACGACTGGTTCATGATCGTCTGTATCCTGTTGAGCCTCCTGCCGCTCTGCTTCAAGGAGCTGACGCGGGAGCTGCGGATACTGGAGTGGGCGACGACGGCCGTCTTCATAATCGATTACCTGCTTCGTTGGTCGTGCGCCGACCTCATGCTCGAGGAGAAGGCGTCGGAAAGCCGGGTCATGGCGTTTGTGCTGTATCCCCTCACCCCGCTCGCGCTGATCGACCTCGTCTCGATCGCGCCGACCTTTTTGCATGTGTCGCAGGTGCTGCGCCTCTCGCGCCTGGTTCGCCTGATGCGCGTGTTCAGGGCAGTCAAGCTCGTTCACCATTCGCGCAGCGTGCAGCTCGTGTTGCGCGTTCTGCACCGCGAGCGCTCGGCACTGCTCGCGGTGCTTGTGCTGGCAGTCGGATACGTCTTCATCAGCGCGCTGCTCATCTTCAATGTGGAACCCGACACCTTCAGCACCTTCTTTGACGCTCTCTATTGGGCGGTCATCAGCCTCTCGACGATAGGCTATGGCGATCTGTACGCAACGAGCGTCGCGGGGCGGGCGATTAGCATGGTATCGGCCATGATGGGCATTGCCGTCGTGGCGTTGCCCTCGGGTATCATCACGGCAGGTTTCGTCGAGGAGTTACGCGATTACAATGAGGCAGACGAGTTTGCCAAGCGGCTGAGGTAGGACGCTCTGCATCAATTTATGCAATACCATAAAACTATCTAAGCACCAACAATCAAAGAAGCGACATACGAGCTCATATGCTTTCGTTACCAATTGTAAAACAGATATAGCAAGACGTATTAGAACGAGTACAGTACCAAGCAATCGAAGAGCACGACCAAACCTATGATGCGGAAGGTAGACGCACGGACGCGCGACGAGCGAGCCTGGGACGGTGTGAGCCAGGACGAGATGCGAGGCGTTGATTGGGCCGCGGAGGGCGCACCAAACGGGATTGTCCCCAGTAGGCTGCGACGCATGGCGCACGTGACGCGCCAGGGTGTGTTGGCACCAGCAGCGACTGCTCTGTTGCGCCGCCAAAGCACCTGCCAAGTGCGCGGGTCTCCCGCGAATCAAGGTGGCACCGCGAGCCAAACAGGCCCGTCCTTGATGCAACGTCATCGGGGGCGGTTTTTTGTTGCCGCCCCATAGGCCGGCATACGGCCGTGAGCCTGGCATTGCCGGGAGAAGAGGGGAGTAGGGCCATGATCAAGGAAGCCATCGAGAAGATCGTCATGAAAGAGGACCTCACCTACGACGAGGCCCATACCGTCATGAGTGAGATCATGAGCGGAGAGACGAGTGCCACGCAGAACGCGGCGTTTCTGGCTGCCCTGTCGACCAAGAGCACCAAGGCCGAGACCATCGACGAGATCAGCGGCTGTGCCGCCGCGATGCGTGAGCTTGCCACGCCCGTCGAGCATCCGGGCGTTGACGTGCTCGAGATCGTGGGCACCGGTGGAGACCGTGCCAACACCTTCAACATCTCCACTACGGCGGCGCTGCTGTGTGCCGCCGCCGGCGCTAAGGTCGCAAAGCATGGCAATCGCGCTGCGAGCTCGCAGTGCGGTACCGCCGACTGCCTCGAGGCGCTGGGCGTCAACCTCGACCAGGATCCGCAGAGGGTCCGTGACCTCTTGGACACGGCGGGCATGGCGTTCCTGTTTGCGCAGAAGTACCATCCGGCGATGCGCTATGTGGGTGCCGTCCGTCGCGAGCTGGGCTTCCGCACGGTGTTCAACATCCTCGGGCCGCTCACGAACCCGGCGCGCCCGGCGTACTTCCTGCTGGGCGTCTATGACGAGTACCTCGTCGAGCCGGTTGCCAAGGTGCTCTCGTCGCTCGGCGTACGCAGGGCGTTTGTCGTGTACGGACAGGACCGTATGGACGAGATCTCGCTCTCGGCACCTACGACGGTATGCGAGCTCAAAGAGGGCTACTACCGCACCACGGTCATTCGTCCCGAGGACTTTGGCTTTGCCCGCTGCGAGAAGGCGGACCTGCTGGGAGGCACGCCCGAGGAGAACGCGGTTACGGTGCGCTCGATCCTTTGTGGCGAGGAGTGTGGACCAAAGCGTGACGCAGCCCTGCTCAATGCAGGTGCGGCGCTGTACGTGGCTGGCCTTGCGAACGATGTGAGCGAGGGCATCGCAATGGCTCGCGAGCAGATTGCCAACGGAAGGGCCACCGAGGTCCTCGAGGCTCTGATCGCAGGGTCGAACGCATAGGTCGCAGCAAACGGATAGCGTAACAGGGGGCGCCATGGCAGAGCGCGAGAACATACTGCAGCGCATTGCGGCTCGCACGCGGGAGCGCGTGGCGGCGATCCGCGACAGCGGAGACGAGCCCGTCATCATCGCACGGGCAGAACGCATCGCGTCAGGGCAAGTGCCCGGTATGCCCGCCTTCGAGCTGGCGCTTCGCGCGCCAGGCATGTCCTTCATCTGCGAATGCAAGAAGGCGTCCCCCTCAAAGGGGCTCATCTCTCCTGACTTTGACCCTGTCGCCATCGCACGCGACTACGAGCAGGCCGGTGCGGCTGCCATCAGCTGCCTCACCGAGCCGTTCTGGTTCCAGGGAAGCGACGCATACCTGCGGGACATCTCGGATGGCGTCGGCATCCCCGTATTACGCAAGGACTTTTGCGTGGACGAGCTGATGGTCTACCAGGCAAAGTGCATCGGCGCCCATGCGGTGCTGCTCATCTGCTCGATATTGGACGACGATGTGCTGGCACGTTGCATCGAGCTCTGCCATCGGCTGGGAATGTCGGCGCTGGTCGAGGCCTACGAACCGGATGAAGTCCCGCGCGCCCTTGCGGCCGGTGCCCGTATCGTGGGCGTCAACAACCGCGACCTGCGAACCTTTGAGGTGGACTTTGGCAGGAGCATCTCGCTTAGGCCGATGGTCGGGTCCGACAGGGTCTTCGTGTCGGAGTCGGGCGTCCAGACGCGCGAGGATGTGGAGCGCCTCGAGGAGGCGGGTGTCGACGCGGTCCTCATTGGCGAGACGCTCATGCGCAGCAAGGACAAGCGCGCCATGCTTGATGGCCTGAGGGGGTTGCGGTGAGCGGCTTCGACCGATTGATGGCTGAGGAGCGTCGAGCCGCGGCGCTTGGGTTTCTGACCCAGGAGGGCGGCCCGTGTCGCATCAAGCTCTGCGGCATGTATCGTGACGAGGACATCGAGGCGCTCAACGCTGCCATGCCTGACCTCTGTGGGATGATCGTGGCCTTTCCCAAGAGTCACCGCAACGTGACTCGTGACTTTGCCCAGCGACTGGCTGCCCAAGCTGACGAGCGCATCTATCGGACCATAGTGCTGGTCGACCAGACGTGGCAGCACGCCTGCTACTATGCGGCGCTGCTTGGCGCCGATGTCGTCCAGCTGCATGGGCATGAGGACAACGACTATATCCGTGCCATGCGCTCGCGCATGCACATTGGCATCATCCAGGCATTTCGCATCGCGAGACCTGCTGACGTGGAACGTGCCCTGCGCTCTGCGGCCGACATGGTGCTGCTTGACGCGGGCCAGGGGTCGGGTGAAGCGTTCGACTGGTCGCTGGTCGAGGGCTTTGGTGCGCGTCGGCCGTTCATGTTGGCGGGAGGCCTCGGGCCAGACAACGTGGTGTCGGCGGTTCGCACGCTGCGCCCCTGGGGCGTGGACATGAGCAGCGGCATCGAGACGGACAGGCTTAAGGATTCCAAAAAGATGACCGCTGCCGTGGTTGCGGTGCGCAAAACGGGCGCCTATACATGAGTGGGTACCTAAATCTCGATCGAGTTTGAACAGAACGTGGGAAAACCTTCGCGCCCGATTGAGATTTAGGTACCCCACCGAGTACAAGGGCAATTGAGTCGGCAACGAAACGGAGCAACAATGGCAAATTCGACAACTTCGCGGGGCCGCTTTGGCATTCATGGCGGGCAGTACATCCCCGAGACCCTCATGAATGCCGTGTTGGAGCTCGAGGAGGCGTATGACCACTATCGTGACGACCCGGCGTTCACCGCAGAGCTGACCGACCTGTTCAACAACTACGCCGGACGGCCCAGCCTGCTGTACTTTGCGGCAAACATGACGACCGACCTGGGTGGGGCTCGTGTCTATCTCAAGCGCGAGGACCTCAACCACACGGGAGCCCACAAGATCAACAACGTGCTGGGGCAGGCCCTGCTCGCCAAGCGGATGGGCAAGACGCGCCTGATTGCCGAGACGGGTGCGGGACAGCATGGCGTGGCGACGGCCACGGCAGCGGCACTCATGGGCATGGAGTGCGTGGTGTACATGGGTGTCGAGGACATGGAGCGCCAGGCGCTCAACGTCTATCGCATGCGCCTGCTGGGCGCCGAGGTGCGCGGCGTCTCCGCAGGTACGGGTACGCTCAAGGATGCGGTGAGCGAGACCTTCCGCGAGTGGACCAATCGCATCGACGACACGCACTACTGCCTGGGATCGGTCATGGGGCCCCATCCGTTCCCCACGATCGTGCGCGACTTTCAGGCGGTCATCTCACGGGAGGCTCGTGCCCAGTGCTTGGCGGCGGAGGGGAGGTTGCCCGACGCCGTACTGGCCTGCGTCGGCGGCGGCTCAAACGCCATCGGCAGCTTCTATCACTTCATCGGCGACGAAGGCGTGCGACTCATTGGCTGCGAGGCGGCTGGTCGCGGCATCGGCACCTGGGAGACCGCCGCGACGATGAACACGGGCAAGCTGGGCATCTTCCATGGCATGAAGAGCTACTTCTGTCAGGACGAGTACGGTCAGATCGCACCGGTCTACTCGATCAGCGCGGGTCTTGACTATCCGGGCGTCGGCCCCGAGCATGCGTGGCTGCACGACACCGGTCGCGCGGAGTATGTGCCCGTGACCGACGAGGAGGCGGTGGAGGCCTTCGAGTACCTCAGCCGTACCGAGGGTGTGATTCCGGCCATCGAGAGCGCCCATGCCGTCGCGCACGCCATCAAACTCGCTCCGACCATGGACAAGGACCAGGTGATCGTCGTCACGCTCAGCGGTCGCGGCGACAAGGACGTGGCCGCCATCGCACGTTATCGCGGGGAGGATCTTCATGAGTAGCATCGCACAGGCCTTTGACGCAAGCCCCAACGGCAAGGCGTTCATCCCGTTCATTACGGCCGGTGATCCCACCATCGAGGTGACCGAGCAGCTGGTGCGCGCCATGGCGGACGCCGGCGCCGACCTCATTGAGCTGGGTGTTCCCTTCTCGGACCCGACCGCCGAGGGGCCGGTCATTCAAGATGCCAATATCCGGGCGCTTGAGAACAAGGTGACGACTGACGATGTGTTCGACATGGTCGACAGCATTCGCAAGTCTGGCTGCACGGTTCCGCTTGTCATCATGACCTATGCCAACGTGGTCTTCTCGTATGGCATCGAGCGCTTTGCTGCTCGAGAGCGAGAGGTTGGCCTGGCTGGCGTCATCCTGCCCGACGTACCCCATGAGGAGAAGCCCGAGTTTGCGGCTGCCTTTGCCGCCGAGGGCCTCGATGTGGTGAGCCTCATCGCGCCCACCTCGCACGAGCGCATACGCGAGATCGCGGCTGACGCCACAGGCTTCGTCTACATCGTCAGCTCCTTGGGCGTCACGGGCGTCCGCAGCGAGATCACAAGTGACATCGATGGCATGGTGTCGCTCATCCGCGCGGCAAACCCGCAGGTGCCCTGTGCGGTTGGCTTTGGCATCTCGACGCCCGGGCAGGCCGCTCGCATGGCGGCGGCAAGTGACGGGGCCATCGTCGGCAGCGCCATCGTGCGCATGATTGGCGAGCATGGGGGACGGTGCGTCGAGCCGGTGGCAGCCTACGTGCGCGAGATGGCCGCGGCGGTTCACGGGGTCTAGCACAGCTCGGACATCCAAGCCCAAGAAAGGGGCGGAGAGTCCCGAAGGCCCTCCGCCCCGCCTCTGTGCTGCTGGCTGAAGTCGACCGTGGCTAGATGATCAGCCCGATAACAAATGCGCAGAGTCCGCCGAGTACCATCGTCGCAGGGAGCGTGACAATCCATGCGGTGAAGATGCTGCTGGCCATGCCCCACTTGACCTTCTTTGCCCCGCGCGCGGAGCCGGTTCCCATGACCGAGGTCGTGAGCACCTGTGTGGTCGAGACCGGTGCGCCAAGCGCGGTCATGGTCTCGATGGCGACTGCCGACGAGAACTCCGAGACAAAGCCCATGACCGGCTCGAGCTTGGTCACGCCGCTGCCGACCGTCTTCATGATGCGCTGTCCGCCGATGGACGTGCCAAGTGCCATGGTGGCGGCGCACATGATCTTGACCCACGTGGGAACGCCCGAGCCCTCGGGCAGCATGCCAGATCCGATAAGCGCCAGCGTGATGATGCCCATGGTCTTCTGCGCGTCGTTGTTGCCGTGGCTGTAGGCCATGAACATCGACGAGCAGATCTGCGCCTTGTGGAAGAAGGCGTTGGCCTTGCTTGGATGCCAGTTGGCAAAGAGCTCGAACACCAGATGCATGACCGAGAAGCCCAGCGCCATGCCCACGAGAGGCGAGGTGAACAGCGGAATGACTACCTTCTTGAGCACGCCGTCCCACATGATGGTGTCGAGCCTGCTGGTAAAGACGATGGTCGCGCCGATCAGGCTGCCGATGAGCGCGTGGCTCGAGCTCGAGGGGATGGAGAACCACCAGGTGAAAAGGTCCCAGATGATGGCTCCCAAGAGCGCGGCTAGGATGACGTAGAGCTCAAGCGACACATTGACCAGCCCGTGCGCGATGGTCATGGCCACCTTCTCGCTCATGAGCGCGCCGATGAAGTTCATGGTGGCGCTCATGAGGATGGCCACGCGCAGCGGCAGCGCTCGGGTGTAGACCGTGGTGGCGATGGCGTTGGCGGTGTCGTGGAAGCCGTTGATGAACTCAAAGACGATTGCGGCAATAAGTACGCCAAGCAGCAGTGGGCTAAGCATTTTTCACCAGCACGCTGCGAATGACGTTGGCGACCGACTTGCACGAGTCGACGGTGGCCTCCATGGTGTCGATGAGCGACTTCCACTTGAGGACCTCGATCGCATCGGTGTTCTCGCGGAAGAGCGTGGCAAGCGCCTGGCGCGAGACCGTGTCGCCCTCGTCCTCGATGGTGCCCACCGTGTGCATCTTCTCGCGCACGACCGGGTCTTTCTTGAAGTTCTCAAAGTGATCGAAGAGCTCCGAGAGCTCCTGCGAGGCACGCAGGATGAGGTCGGCCATCTGCACGGCCTCGGGACGCATCCCATCGATGTCATAGAGATCAAAGCGAGCCGCGACGTTGTCCATCCCGTCGGCGATGTGGTCGAGCTCGCGGACGAGCATGTTGATGTCCTCGCGGTCGAACGGCGTGATAAAGGAGTTCTCGAGCAGCGTGAGCGTCTCGCGCATGATGGCATCGCACTTGACCTCGTAGTCCTTGACCTCTTGGATGCGACTCTTTGATGCGGGCCAGTCGTGCGTGATCTCGTCGAACGTCACAGCACAGGCCGCCACCTCGCGAGCCAATTCGATGAACTTGTCATAGAACTGGTTCTCAATCTTGCGTACGCGACTCATGGCGAACTCTCCTTCTAGCATGACGATGTGCGACCTGCGAAGGAACCCGAGGTCACTCAGCTGGCAACAGCGCTGAAGGACTCCGTATAGTTCTGCCGCATTCTGCACAGTAACGGCTTAATGCTCAAGGAGCATTGTTAGGGCATCGTAATGGGGATGTCATGTTTGGCAATCAGACAAAATATGTACATTACTTGGCAATGCCGAAGCTTTGAGAACATCTGCTAAATGTACGGAGCGTATGAGGAAGATGCTTGCCAATTGAACATCGCGATGACAGCGGCTTTTCTCTGACATTACGTGCAGGTGCCTGCGATTGCGACAATCCCTAATCCAAGGTTAATCAAGATTAATCATGCCTTCCGGCCGGTTTCATGTGTGAACCGCATCATATGAACCGTCAAGAGAGGCGGCCAACAGAGGCCACCAACCAAAGGAAGGGTGTTGATCATGGAGAATCTGGAAAAGGTCGAGCTGGTCCGCGAGAAGTGCAACGTCAGCTACGAGGAGGCGCGCAACGCGCTGGAAGCCTGCGACTACGACGTGCTGGATGCGATCGTGATGCTCGAGCAGGCGAACAAGGTCACCGAGCGTATGCCCAAGCCCATCGAGGCGCCCGAGGCCGATTCCGAGCCTGAGGCCGAGTACGAGGCCGAGCCGGAGGCTGCGAGCGAGCCCACCGAGCCCAAGACTACCAAGGCCGGACGCGCCTGGAAGAGCTTCTGCGCCAAGTGCAAGGAGCTGTTTGGCTCGGGCATGGAGACGACCTTCGTCGCCGAGCGCAATGGCGAGCGCTTCATTGCCGTGCCGCTGCTCGTCCTGGTCTTTGGCCTGCTTTTGTGGGGAGCCACCATCTGGCTGCTGATCATTGGCCTGTTCTTTGGCTTCCGCTATCGCATCGAGGGAACGGGTAAGGCGGTTGCCGGCGTCAACGAGGCGATGGACAAGGCCGCCGATGCCGCCGAGGACATCAAGCAGAACGTCGCATAGCTACCGCCTAGCACAGGCAGAATCCGGGACCCGCGGGCTTTTGGGCTCGCGGGTCTCTGTATGCGCGGGCAAGATCGTGAGTTTCCGTGCCGCCAAATGGGTCGAAAAAAGTTTGAGACACCCCGGCACCAGGCGCGCACAAGTAGGCAGTGAAGGACGAACGGAACAAGACCAAAACAAGGAGGAACAGACACGACCCAAGAGTTTCGAGACCCCCAGGCCCTCACGGACGAGCAGCTCAGCGCCGTCACCGGCGGCTACATCGTCGACCGCGCCCCGTACGCGCGCGGCGAGGAAGGGTACCTGAGGTACTACGTCGTCGACGACAAGACGGGCAGGCCCATAGCGATCGTTGACGACCTCGCGAGCGCCAAGGGCTACGCCAGCAGCCGCGTGTGCTCCACCGTCATCGACCTGTACCAGTACAAGGACATCTTCGGTGACACCCGGAGCAAGGGATGGGTCCTGCGGGGACAGTGACGGCAGACGGTGCGTCCCGTCGGAGTCCCAGGGAACCTTACCAGATAGCAGAGCAACGAACCCTCGGCACAGAATGCGGGGGTTCGTTGCGTTAGGGGATGTTTGGCGGCACAGAAGTTCCCCGGGAGCTCCTGTGCCGCTCTTTGTTAGCCCTCGAGACGGAGGGCCCATGCCGCAAAGCCGGCTACGAGCGCGGCGAACAGGCCGATGGTGACCCAAGCCATCGGCTGCCCAAAGTTGAGCGTCCAGCCCACACCAAAGCGCTTGGGCACCCAGATGCTCGGGTCATCGGGATTGACGTAGGCAAAGCCCAGCTTGTAATAGCGGTCATCGTCGCGCGCTACGCCGTCGCTTGTGCGCAGCTCCGCCGCCATGCGCCCGCCGGATTGTCCCATGCGCACAGAAACCCAGATCTCCACCAGCACAAAGGCAAGGGCGACGACCGAGACGAGGATGCCGGAAGCTTCGAGCCCCATGATCCCCAGCCACGAGAGAAGGAGCGCGGTGCCCATGCTGACGTTGAGCGCGAGGCCACCAACCAGCAAGACGAGGCTCTGGACTTGGGCAAACCGCCCGTAGGCATAGGCCGAGGTGGCCGGGGCCTCGGGATCTACCGGCCGCTTGGAGCGGAGGATGCCCCAGTGGCAGAGCGTGAACACGACTCCCATGAACACGGCCTCAAGGATGGGAAACAGTACGGCACGCGGGCTCTTTGCGGCGTAGTCCGTAACAGTACCGCCCATGTCGGCGTGCATGGGGAGCTGCTCTGGCAGGCGGTCGTAGGCAAGCAGGACGAAGGCCGCGAGTGCCGCAATGATCACCAGGTGCAGCAGCTCCCAGGCGAGTGGGGTCGGCTGGGGAACATCGTCGCCGCCGACGAACGCGACCGAGCGCGAACCGGATGCAATCCAGCCCTCTGCCTGCTTGAGGTTGCTCACGTGGGAGCGAGCGCGCAGCATGAGCGCGAGGGATGCGACCATCGGGAGAAGCGTGGCCACGGAAATGGTGACCGCAGCGACCGAGTCGCTTGCCCCCGGAAGCACGAACGCCGATGCGCCAATGCCTGCGAGCGTGGCCAAGGCTACCCACATGACATAGCTGCGGTAGAGGGCCCTTACCCGTGGGTCCTGCTTTGCCGAGGGCGGCACCGTGACGGTGAAGCACTCGGTTGGCGGCATGAGGTAGGGGGTGGTGGCAAGCGTGATTCCGACAAGGGCCACCATGAAGATGCAGATAACGATGATGCTAGACATGTTACTCGCCTTCCTTGTTCTGAGAAAAGACGTGATCTGCCTGTGCTGTTGCTATTGCGAGGAACTCCTCGCGCGTACCGCCGCGGGCCTTGAGCTCGGTGGCCAGGCGCGCGAGTTCCGTTGCGATCTGTTCTCGGTGTTCTTGCGCACGGGCGGTCGAAGCGCTTCGTTTGACGTCAGCGACGTAGGCCCCGCTCCTGCCACGCATGGTCACATAGCCCTCGTCTCGCAGCATGGCGTAGGCCTTGTTGACGGTGTGCATGTTCACGCCGAGGTCTCCGGCAAGCGAACGAACGCTGGGCAGGGGATCACCTGGCGCGAGCTCACCGCTGGCGACGGCGGAGACGATCTGCGAGCGTATCTGTCGGTAGATTGGTTCCTGCGTGTCAAAGTCGATCGAAAGAATCATGGCAGCTCCTAACTGTTATATGTGTACTATAACAGATAGAGCAAAGACGATACGGATCCCTTGTGGCAGAGCCCTGTCTTCACGTTTGCACCATATGGCTCGCTGGTTTGCTAGCATACGGGGAGAACAAAGGAGGAGCGATGGCAGCTATCAAGAACGTAGTCTTTGACATGGGTGGCGTACTCATGGACTGGAATCCCGAGAAGATCTCGCTGGCGCTTTGCCCCGATTCTGAGGATGCGGCGCTGCTTCGCGAGGCGGTGTTCGAATCGCGCGAGTGGGGTTGGGTCGACGCGGGGGCCATCGTTCCCGAGACGGTTGCCTGGACTGCCAAGCTCAAGCTGCCCGAGCGCCTGCACGACCTTGCGGACGTCTTTGCGCTGCGGTGGTTTGAGGAGTTTGATCCACTGCCCGCCATGGGCGATCTCGTGCGTGAGCTCAAGGCCGAGGGCTATGGCGTGTACCTGCTCTCCAACGCGGGGACGACGTTCGAGGAGTATCGCAGCCGCATTCCGGCCATCGATGCGTTCGATGGGATCCTCGTGTCGTGCTACGAGCATGTGGTCAAGCCTGATGCGGCAATCTACCAGCTCTTTTGCGAGCGCTACGGTCTGCGTCCCGAAGACTGTCTGTTTGTGGACGACATGCGCCGCAATGTGGTCGGCGCTCAGCGCATCGGCATGCAGGGTTACGTGTACGACGGCAATGTCGATGCGCTGCGCCAGTTCATCAAGGCCCAGGAGTAGCAAACGCTACGGTCTGTGTGACGCCGGTGCTCTTGACCGGCCCGCCCGCGAACGGAGCTTGCAAGACAATTGGCAAGGTGGCGGGCGTTTTGGACCTCATATCCTATGAGGTAAAGACCCGCTTGGATGTCATCGCTGATGTGCGTTCGGGTGAATGCCCTAAGCCTAAAGATGGCCTCGCGGCTGATGGATTCTTTGCTGCAGCGTGCGGCCAAGGGTGCGATATGGCATGCGAAGAATGGTGCAAAGCTACCAACGGACCTATGGGGATGGTTGAGAAGCAACGCCATTCATCCTTATCCCACAGAGCGCAACGCACTACAGTGAATGTGAACAGAAGCGACCATTGGGAGGATGCATCATGTCAGAGTTCCTTGCCCCGCGCTATGCCAACATGACCCCGTATGTCCCGGGCGAGCAGCCCAAGGACCGTGAATACATCAAGCTCAATGCCAATGAGGCGACAGTCCCGCCATGTCCTGGCGTGTTTGAGGCGCTGGCGGATCGTACGCGTCTGGGGCAGCTCAACCGCTACGCGGATCCGCGGTGCCTGCCGCTGCGACAGGCGGTGGCGGATCGCTACGAAATGAGCCCCGACGAGGTGTTCGTGGGCAACGGCTCGGACGAGGTGCTGGCCATGATCTTCATGGCCTTCATGCAGCCGGGTGACCGGCTGGCGTTTCCGGATGTCACCTACGGTCTGTATCACGACTACGCCTCGACCTTTGGTCTGGCATACGAGGAGATTCCTCTGTGCGGCGATTGGACGATCGACGTGGACGCATTTGCCGCGTGCGACGCCCATGTGGTCTTTCCCAACCCCAACGCCCCGACTGGTCTGCGCATATCGCATGACGACGTGGCGCGAATCGCCGCGGCGCATCCCGAGCGGTTGGTGATCATCGACGAGGCCTATGTGGACTTTGGTTCCAAGACGTGCGCCAAGATGGTGCGAGAGCACCGCAACCTGATTGTCGTGCAGACGATGAGCAAGTCACGCAATCTGGCGGGCGCCCACATCGGATACGCCTTTGCCCAATCCGACCTCGTTGCCGACCTGCGTGACATCAAGTTCTCGTTCAATCCCTTCAACGTGAGCGCTCCGACGATGGCCATTGGAATCGCCGCGCTCGAGGACGAGGAGTTCTTCCGTGCCTACACGCGGGCGGTCTGCGAAGAGAGGGATACGACCGAGGAGGCGCTGCGTGGGCTTGGCTTTACGGTCACGAAGAGCCACACCAACTTCGTCTTTGCCACGCATCCCAGCATCACTGCCTCGCAGCTGCAAGAGCGTCTGCGTGAGGCTGGCATCCTTACCCGCCGATTTGCGGGCGTGCGCACCGGCAACTGGCTGCGTGTGTCGGTCGGAACGCATGACGAGATGTCGGCCTTCCTGCGCGAGACGGAGCGAATCCTGCGCGAGACGGAGCGAATCCTGCGCGAGCTCGATTAGCTGCGCGAGTCCGTGGGCAATCGGGCATTCCAATGGTGGGTTCACGCTCTCCACTAGGCGAGAACCGTTTGGGCAGGTTCGAAGCGCCCTATACACTGGTCTTGACCTGTATGGTCAGGGTAGGGAAGGAAACCGTCTAGAGAGGGGCAACTATGGCATTCCCGAAGAACTTCCTGTTTGGTGGCGCGACGGCTGCAAACCAGTATGAGGGCGGCTGGAACGTCGACGGCAAGGGCGACAGCCTCTGCGACCACATGCGCGGCGCCACTGCGACCACCCCGCGCCAGATTGACGAGGAGTTCGATCCCAACGCGCTCTATCCGAGCTGGGAAGCGACGGACTTCTATGGTCACTATGAGGAGGACATCAAGCTCTTTGCCGAGATGGGCTGGAACGTCTTCCGCATGTCCATCAACTGGACGCGCCTGTTCCCGACGGGCGAGGAGAGCGAGCCTCTGGCTGCTGGCGTCGAGTTCTACGACAAGGTCTTCACCTGCCTCAAGGAGAACGGCATCGAGCCGCTGGTGACGCTGTCGCACTACGAGACCCCGTATAACCTGGTGGCCAAGTACAACGCCTGGGCCGACCGTCGCTGCATCGACTTCTTCTGCACCTACAGCCAGTTCTGTCTGGACCGCTGGCACGACAAGGTCAAGTATTGGCTGACCTTCAACGAGGTCAACACCGGCATGCCGTTCATGAACAACGCGCTGTCCACCAGCCTCGTTCAGGGTTACACCGGCACCACCGCCAACGCGCCGCGCGATGCCAAACTTTGCTTCAACGCACTGCACCATCAGTTCTTGGCTGGCGCCAAGACGGTCAAGTACGCCCATGACCACTATCCCGAGGTCATGATGGGCAACATGACGGCCTTCCTTACCACCTATCCGCTGACCTGCGATCCGGCCGACCTGCTGCTGACCCAGCAGAAGCTGGACGACAGCGATTGGTACGCCTCCGACGTGCAGGTGCGTGGCGCCTATCCGTACTACGCGAAGCGCATCTGGAAGGAGTACGGCGCCGAGCCCGACATCCTGCCTGGTGACGAGGAGATCCTGGCCGAGGGCACGGTGGACATGTTCACCTACAGCTACTACATGTCCATGACCGCCACGACGCATGATGACGGTGAGGAAGTGGCCGGCAACATGAGCCTGGGCGGCAAGAACCCGTACCTCAAGGCGAGCGACTGGGGCTGGCAGATTGACCCGATCGGCCTGCGTTGGACCATCAACACCGTGGCTGAGCGCTACAACAACATCCCGCAGATGGTCGTTGAGAATGGCTTTGGTGCCTACGACGAGGTCGTCGTGGAGGATGGCGTGGAGAAGATCCACGATCCGTACCGCTCCGACTATCTCAAGGCCCACTACGACGCCCTGAAGGCTGCCGTGGAAGAGGATGGCGCCAACGTCATCGGCTACACCTGGTGGGGCCCGATCGACGTCGTCTCCGCCGGCACCGGCGAGCTGCGCAAGCGCTACGGCTTCATCTACGTCGACAAGCACGACGACGGCACGGGCGACCTGCATCGCGCCCGCAAGGACAGCTTCTTCGAGTACCAGAAGCTCATCAAGGAATCTAGGGGAGAGTAACTTCGTCACTCGTCTTGCTAACGCACGTTAGGCTAGGGCCTGCAGCGCTATTCGCTGCAGGCCCTTCATGGTATGCCGTGCATATAGTGCGCCCGGGTATGCCATGGACCTCCCGGCACTTCTGCGCGGAGAAATCGTCGGCTATTTGGGACACATCCGTTCCGCGTGAGTATAAATACTGAAAGAAGGGAGAACGGGGCACTTTGCTCTGTATGCAAGAGAACGGATGGAATGATGAAGAACATAGTCACCAAGCAGCGGGTGTTCAACGTGCTTACTGCAGGGGCTCTCGTCCTTGGCGGGCTTGCCTTGGGCGGATGCTCGTCATGCTCGTCTCAGGCACCGGCCGGCCAGTCCGCCGCATCCACGACTTCCGCGACCACGTCTGCTGCCTCGAGCACGAACTCCGACGTGGCACCAAAGTCCGACCAGATGGAAAAGATCGACCAGAACACGAAGCTTACCGTCCCAAACGCGATCTCGCTGACCCAGGCAGATGCCGAGAAGGTCATCGTCGCCTCTGGCCTGAGGCTGGGGACGGTCACGACCAAGCCTTCCGACTCGGTCCCCGTGGGCTGCGTCATCTCGCAGGAGCCCAAGGCCCTCAGCTCCGTCAAGGCCAACTCGACGGTTAACCTCGTCATCTCATCCGGCAAGGAGAAGGCCAAGGAGATCAAGGTTCCCGACCTCAAGGGCCTGGGCAAGGACGAGGCCAAGAAGAGGCTGACCGACCTCGGTCTGGTGGCCGTGGCTGCCAGCCCCGAGCGCACCGATGCCGTTGCGCCGGGCAAGGTGTTCAAGCAGTCGATCGCCGCTGGTACTACGGTGGCCGAGGGAACCAAGGTCATCTACACTGTGGCCCTTGCTCCCGAGAAGGCACAGCAGGCAACGGTCCCCAACGTGACGGGCAAGACGCGCGACGAGGCGAAGAGCGCCATCGCCAAGGCAAAGCTCAGCTTTGACTACACCGAGGCCTACAGCAACAACGTGGCCAAGGGCAAGGTCGTCACCCAGTCCATTCCCGCTGGCACAAAGGTGACCCCCGGCACCACGGTGAGCGTGACCGTCTCCCTCGGCGCCAAGCCCGCCTCTAACGTCAAGGTCCCCAACGTCATGTCCTACACCTGGACTGACGCCGAGAGCACCCTGAGGTCTGCTGGCCTGACCGCCCGCTACACCGGCGACCCTGCAGGTATCGTTGTGGCGCAGGACGTGGCGGCCGGCACGGAGGTCGCACCCAACACCCTCGTGACCGTGACGCTGGCAAGCCCTGTCAAGATGGTGACCGTGCCCGACCTGGTGGGCTTGTCGGTGACCAGCGCCGAGATGGCGACTGACGAAGTCGGCCTCGCCCTCGAGACCAATGGCATGTTCCACGGAACCGTCACCGAGCAGTGGCCTGCCGCTGGCACCCTGGTGGAGGAGCGCACGACCGTGACCGTCACCATCGACGACTCCGACTTCAGGATGGTCGCTGTGCCCGACCTGGTCGGCCTCTCCGTAGCCAGCGCCGAGATAGAGGCGGAGAACGCGAACTTCAAGCTCGAGATCGACGAGGGCGGAATCCACGGCACGGTTGACAGCCAGACGCCCGAGGCAGGCGAGCTCGTTGACCCCAACACGACCATCCACATCACGGTGGACGACTCCGACTTCAGGGGTCAGAGCGACGAGGAAGGCACTGAAGAGGCTGTCGTGGACGAGGTGGCACCCGAGCCTGAGGAGACGGCTGACGACAATAAAGAGGTAGTCTTCGAGGACGGACCTGCCGAGTTTGGCGACGCCAACACCAAGACGGTCGATGACTATAAGGGCACCTGGCAGTGCGACCGCGCGACCCTTACGATCGCACCGGCACAGGATGGCGAGACGGTCTTCTGCACGATCGAGTGGGGCAGCTCCGCCTTTGAGAGCGCGGTCTGGAAGTACACCTGCACGCTCAAGGATGGCAAGCTGGTGGATGGCGGCAAGGGCGTTCAGATGACCACCGCCTACGATACCGATGGTGAGCTTGCCAGCACGAACACTGTCTACACCAATGGATCGGCTGAGTTTGTCTTGGGCGACAATGGAGCCATCACCTGGAATGACAGCACCGGAAACGCCGGTGCGGGGATGAGCTTCTCCAAGATTGGATGAGGACCGAATCCTGCATAGCATGCTTGTGAGGACCGCTCCTTCGGGGCGGTCCTTTCTTCGCGTACGGGAGGCGGCTGCATGTGTTCCACTGGTAGATGTGCCGATCACTCTTATCGGCTCGTGGCTGGAAGTCTAGTAATCTAAGAACATGATGTCGCGTAGGAGCCAAGCCAAGGAAGTGGGCGACGTGAAGTTTTTCAACCTGTGCATTCACTCTGTCTCGGGGGTTGTTATCGTTGTCAACTCACTGATCTTGCTTACGCTGGCTCTTACGATGGCGCTGCTGTCTGTCATGTTCCATGGGAACGGAATTGGGCTCATGATGATCCTGTCCGGCGTGGCGATGCTCGTGGCTGGGATCAAGATCTTCAAGACGGGCATTGCGGATGCGCGCCTGATGGAGACGGATCTGCTGCTCTATCGCTCGCAGGAGATACGAATGTATCTCATTGCCGCGGTCATCTTTGTGCTGAGCCTCTTGGTGCTGTTCTTGTTCAACAGCTTCAGCGTCGAAGAGGTGTTCAAGTACGGCTACGGCTTTGAGCTTTTCATCAACGGAGGGCTGCTGATTCTCACGGTGGTCGGTTTGGTGCTGACGATGAACATGGCCCACTGACGCCGTGGTTTTTGGGGGCCACAGCGCAAGCGAACCTGTCCCCGATGCACACCCGCGTGCATTGGTGCCTGTCCCCGATGCACGGCGGAGAGGGCGCTGGCGCTACTCTGGCAGCGTCACCACCAGTGCGCTCATCTCTTTCCATGCCGAAACGAGGCGCTTGGCGGCGTCTGGCTCCATCTCACCCATGCACCACATGATGAGGCCGTCGCGATACAGCGGTACCCGCCGCACCGCAAAGCCGAACTCCTCCAGCGCTGCGCTGATCTCGTCGATGTTTTGCCAGCCGTTAGCCGCGCGCGAGCGGTTCACGTCCTTGTCGAGGATCTTGTAGATGGCCTTGACGACGCCGGCCCCGCGTCTGCCGAGAATGGCCTTGAAGCTGGTGTCGAGCATGCGATCGGGGTTGGCGTCAGGGATGATCCAGCAGCCACCGTCACGTGCGAGCAGCGACTTCACGCCATCCATGAGCTCCTGCTTTTGCACCGGTGTCAGGTAGGTGAGCAGGCCCTGCGTCACGATGGTGATCTTCTCGCGCAAGCCACCGACGGCCTTCTCCATCTGCTCGCGATTGGTCACGTCGATGCAGCGATAACCCGCAAACAGCGTGGGGTCATTGGGGATGAGCTCTTTGCGCTTTTGGGCCATCAGCTCGGCGACCTCGGGCAGGTCGGCGCCGATGTAGGTGTAGCCGCGCGGCGACATGACCATCACGCGGGGCGAGAATCCGCAGGCAAGGTCGAGCACGGTGGGATTGTGCTGCTCGATGATGAGGTCGTTTGCCCGTTGGTAGAGGATCTCGGAGACTGTCGAGATGCAGAGCGGGATGTTGCTCGCAAAGGGGATATGCTCCAGCATCTGCAGGGGGTTGCTGTCAAACTGCAGGACGTCGCGAAAGCGCACGGCCTCGGGGATGCCTAGATCCGCCAGCATGAGGAGATTCACTTGGGCGGTCTTGCTCAGTTTGGCGTTTGGCATGGTGCCTTCTTTCGGGTGGTATGCTGCTGCGTTTTAAGTCTCTGTTGGAACGATGATACCAGATTGGCGGCGACCAACATCCCATATGCAGGCTGGCGGCGACATTCCCGAGCCCCTCGTAGTCGCGCTCCTTTGTTGAAGTGTCCATACGGGGAGTTGCGCCGGGCGCCAATGGGTAGATATGCGATAATCGGCACGATAACGGCAATTGTCCTTGGTGGTGCAACGACGTTGGGCTTCTTTGGGTTCCTCTTTAGTCTCATCGTTTTCTCAACGGTTGTCTCGTTGGGGCTGACCTTCTTCGCCGGCCGCATGGCATGGCGCGGGGGCAAGCGCCTGCTTGGCTGGGTGCGCGACCGCAAACTGCTTCCAGGCACGCCGCAAGACCCGAGTCGCGAGGCGCAGGACGTGGTCGTCGAGCCGGTCGCCTCGGTCCCGGTCGACTACACGCCCGCGAGCGAGAGCTTCGAGTACGTACACTTTGATGCGGATGCCGGAGTCAGCGCAAAGGAGATCATCAAGGTCCTGAACCACTACACCGACGATGCGGTTCTGGGTGACCGCGCCGCCGCGGCCATCCAGACGCTGCGGAGTGCGGAGCGTCGCCGCAAGTCCATCTCCGCCGAGCTCGACGACGCCTTCCAGCATGGTTCGATCAGCTGGCAGCGGTTCGCATCGCCTGCCCAGGCTGCCCTCGACTCGATTCTGCGCAACTCGGCGCTGCTCGCCAATCGCATCCAGGCGTTTGACACCGAGAGCTACGTTCGCACCTTCCGCAGCGTCCAGCGAGACGGCGGGATGGGGGAGCACATGGGCTCGCAGAAGCGCGTCGAGCGCCTGGCCCTCTACCAGGAGATGCTCGATGGCCTCGACGCCATCCAGGAGACTAACGAGGGCCTGCTGCTCGAGCTGGACAAGCTGGCGGCAGAGCTCAGCAGCATATCCGCCTCCGGCCAGAGCGACAAGGGCGACTCGATCCTCGAGGAGATTCGGCGCCTGGTCGAGGAGGCAAAGTACTACCGCTAGGAGCAGATCGCATGACCGAGACCGAGCTGTACGCGCTCCTCGACGAGCGCGGCATCCCGTACGAGACGTTTCACCATAAGGCCGTGACGACGGTTGCCGAGGCCGATGAGCTGGTGCCGCGCATGGCTATCCCGACCAAGAACCTCTTTCTTCGCGACGACAAGAAGCGCGAGTTCTTCGTGGTGGTGGCAAACGAGAACACGGCCATCGACCTCAAGCATCTGCACAAGCAGCTCGGGAGCAGACGACTCTCGTTTGCGAGCCCCGACATGCTCATGGACAAGCTTGGCCTGGTCCAGGGCTCGGTCACGCCCTTTGGCATCCTCAACGACGAGTCGCGCGAGGTGACGTTGGTCTTTGACGAGGGGCTCGCGCACCAGCGTTTTGACGCTCATCCCATGGTCAACACCGCAACGATGTTCATCGAGATGGACGACGTTCTGCCGATCTTCGAGGAGCGCGGAAATCCCGTCGTTTTCTGCGACCTTACCTGTCAGACCGGTCCTGCTGCCGAGTAGCGTTGGTCGGGCGCGCACGAGGCTTTTGTCCCGCGCCAGGAATAGTTACTTGTTGTAAGAAGGTGTGCGGTGCGGCAGGGGGACTGTCCCCCTGCCGCACCGGGTCCATCCCGCGCAAGTTCCATGTCAACCTTGCCTAACTTCTTGAACCTTCCGCCTGCGAGGGCTAGAGTAAGCCACGGCATACTTTATTGCACGACCAGAGACATCGGGGCATCGCAGATGGCAACACAGGAACAGGCATTCCTTTCGATAAAAGACCTAACCAAGAGCTATGGCGACGGCGAGGCAAAGACCCAGGTACTCAAGGGCATCTCGGCCAGTATAGACAAGGGCGAGATCTGCGTACTGTTTGGGCCTTCTGGCTCGGGAAAGTCGACCTTCCTCAACATGGTGGGCGGCCTCGAGCCAGCTGACGGGGGCTCCATCGTCGTGAATGGCGTCGACATCACCAAGCTGAGCGACCGCGAGCTCGTCGAGTACCGCCGCCGCGAGCTGGGATTCATCTTTCAGTTCTACAACCTGGTGCCCGATCTCACCGTGCGTGAGAACATCGAGGTCTGCCAGTACCTCTCGCGTGATCCGCTGCCCGTCGACGACCTCTTGCAAAGCCTCGGCCTGTGGGAGCATCGCTCGAAGTTCCCCAACCAGGTGTCTGGTGGCCAGCAGCAGCGCTGCGCCATCGGTCGCGCGCTGGTCAAGAACCCAAGTCTGCTGCTGTGCGACGAGCCGACGGGCGCCCTCGACTACCACACCTCCAAGGAGATCCTCGAGCTCATGGAGCGCGTGAACCGCGAGTACGGCTCCACGATGGTCATCGTCACGCACAACGACGCAATCAGGCACATGAGCCACCATATCCTCCGCCTGCGCGACGGCATGCTCTCGGAGGACACGATCAACACCCATCTCACGCCCGCGCGTGACCTGACCTGGTAGGCACCCATGTCTCCGCTCAACAAGCGACTCCCGCGCGAGTTCAAGAACAACCTCGGCAAGTACCTCGGCATCTTCCTGCTGTTCCTGTTTGCCATCGCGATGGGCGCCGGCTATCTCTCGGCTGCGCACAGCATCCAGGTGATCCAGGACAACCTCCACGAGGCGGCGCACGTCGAGGACTTTCACTTTGCCACGCAGTTCGAGGCGGCCAAGAGCTCGCTCGAGGCCGTCGAGGAGCTTGGCTGCACCGTCTACGAGGACTTCACGGCAGACGTCCCGTTGGTCCTGGCGGGTGACGACCGTGCCATGAACTGCCGCCTCATCAACCAGGACAACCGTGTGGACATCAATCAGGGTTACTACTTTGAGGGCACAGCCCCTGCGACGGAAAACGAGATCGCGTTCGACCGCGTGTTCTGCAAGAACAACGGCCTTAAGGTCGGCGACACGGTAACGGTCAACGGTCGCGACGTCACGCTCGTGGGCATCATGTCGGCCTCGGACTACGAGTGCCTGATGGAGAAGAACACCGACATGCTGTTCAACTCCACCACCTTCACGATCGCGCTGGTGACCCCCGAGGGATTCCAGGCCCTTGCTGGCGGCAAGAAGGACTATCGCTACGACGTGATACTCGACGACCGCTCGATGGATCTCGTAGCTCGGACCTCGTTCGAGGAGGATGCTGCCGATGTCCTTGTCGACCACGACGAGGTGCTGACCGACCTGGTCGACGTCGACTCCAACATGGCCATCTTCTTTGCTACTGACGACGTCGAGGGCGACCAGGTCATGTGGCAGGTGCTGGTTGGCCTGCTGGTGGTGATCATGGCGTTCGTCTTCGTCGTGCTGACCAACGCTACCATCGAGCAAGAATCGGCTGTCATCGGCACGCTGCTCGCCTCGGGCTATCGCAAGCGCGAGATTATCGGGCACTACATGGTGCTGCCCACGATCATCGGCGTGTTGGGCTGCATAGCGGGCAACATCCTGGGGCTTACGTACCTCAGCACACCCATGCAGGAGCTGTACTACGGTTCGTACAGCCTGCCGCCATATGAGTACAGCTTTAGTTCCGACGTCTTCATCTTCACCACGGTGGTCCCGTTCCTGCTGCTCGAGGTGGTCACGTTCGTTGGCCTGGTGCGCAAGATGCGCTTCACGCCCCTGGCCTTCCTCCGCCGCGAAGTCGCCAACCGGAGCCGCCGCACCACGCTGCCCCTGCCCGAGCGCCTGAGCTTTGTGCGACGCTTTCAGCTGCGCGTGTTCCTCCGCAACCTCAGCCACTTTGTGGTGCTGTTCTTTGGCATCAGCTTCTGCAGCCTGTTCCTGCTGTTTGGCCTGTGCCTCATGCCGGTGGTCAACCGCTACACCGAGCTGCTTCAGAGCGACGTCGTAGCCAACCACATCTATCTGCTCAAGGCACCGCTCGAGCTTGAGGGCACGAGCGAGCAGCGTGCCGCATACGCAGCGGTCGAGCAGCTCATGGAGACCGACGACCCCATGACCGACCTGGGCTTTGTGGGGTATGCGCGCCTCGCCTTGCGCGCGATGGACATCGACGAGGATGCCAATCCAGTCAACACCGTCGACAACGGCGAGCAGCGTATCGCCCAGGCGGAGAAGTTCTCGGCGGCGTCGTTCGAGACGCCACGTGTGATCAGCGACAGCATGGAGCCAATCACGGCCTACGGGATACGTGAGGACTCGCGGTACTGGAGCGACGTCGACGTGAGCAACGGAGCGGTGGTCATAGGCAATGGCCTGTCGCAAAAGTGCCGTCTCGAGCCTGGTGACACGATCGTGCTCACGGACAAGTACACCAACAAGACCTACGAGCTGGCGGTGTCGGACACGTGGGGCAGCTCGGCGAACATGAACGTCTACATGGAGATGGGCGCGCTCAACGAGCTGGTCGACGAGGATGCTGACAGCTTTAGTGGGTACGCCTCGGATGACGAGCTGGAGATAGACCAGCGCTACCTGGCAACAGACATCACGCCTGAGGCGATGAGCTCGTCAGCCGATCAGATGCAGGAGTCGTTTGGCGACATGATGAGCATGGTGGTCGCCTTTGCCATACCCGTGTACCTGATCCTGGTGTACCTGCTGACCAAGACGGTCATCGACCGCTCGAGCCGTTACATCAGCTACATGAAGGTGTTCGGCTACCACAATCCCGAGATCAGCCGCCTGTACGTGCGGGCGATCACGGTCACGGTCATGGTGAGCCTGGTCGCGAGCCTGCCATTTGTCCTGTGGCTGGTGGACTTCTTCGTGTCGTTTGCCATGGACCGCTATTCGGGCAACCTCGAGATCTGGGTGCCGGCGAGCCTGCTGGCGGAGGTGGTGGCCATCGGTGCCGTCGCGTACGCTGCGGTTGCGATCGTCCATATCTGGCGCATCCGTCGTGTGAGCCTGTCCGAGGCCATGAAGGTGCAGGAGTAGGGCGCGCGTGCTTCGTTGCTGCAACTGTGTACGCTTTGACCCGCAAGTTTGCGTCTATAGCGTGCAGAGTGGGCGACTGTGTACGTTGTAGACGAAAAACGGGCCATAAATGGGGTGATTTCTCGTCTATAGCGTTCATAGTGCCCCACTGTGCATGCTGGTGACGCGAGTTTGCGTTCGCAGCCGTACACAGTGCTCGACCACCTAACCCTCGCCTGCCTCGGTGTCGACGACCAGCGTCCCCACGACGATGAGCGCTAGGGCTACAGCCGTGATTACCGCTTGGCCTCCCTGCAGGCGCTCTCCCAGGAAGAGCACCGAGAAGAGCACGCCAAAGACGGGAATGAGAAACTCGTACATGGCGACGCGCGAGACGGGGTTGTGCTTGAGCAAAAGCGACCAGAGCGAGTAGGCAATGGCGGATAGCGCTGCCAGGTACAGCAGGACGGCTGCGGCAAAGGGGGAGGGAACGCTCAGGCGCGCCCCGCAGACGAGCCCGACGCACGCCAGCGTCATGCCACCGACCAAGAACTGCCAACCGGCAAGCATAATGGGGTCTCGTTCGGCTCCGTAGTCCCTGATGAGGCATGCCGAAAAGGCGACTGCGATCAGCGAGGCAAGAATCAGGCCCTCTCCCTGCAGGCTGAACGCACCCAGACTGTCGCCTCCGCGCAGGACCACCAGCGCCACTCCGGCAAAGCCGAGCAGGCAGCCAAAGACCTTGCGCGGGGTCAGTCGCTCCTGCCTAAAGACAAGCGCGGCAACGGTGATGCCGATGAAGGTGGACGTTCCCTCGACCAGCGATGCGTTGATGCCGCGCGCGTGTGCCAGACCCACGTAGAACGGGGCGTACTGCAGGGTGGTCTGACAGAGGCTGAGCAGCAGTATGGGGAGCAGGTCATCACGCGTGGGCAGCACGAGTCGCCTGTGGACGAGCGAGTCGCCCGCGACCACGAGCAGCCCTGCGAGGGCAAAGCGCATACCCGCAAAGAGGATCTGCTGTTCGGGGCTGTCGGCACTCACGCCAAACAGCTCGTATCCAAGCTTGACGAAGGCGAAGGCGCTGCCCCAGAGCGCACAGCTGATGGTGGCGAGTGCGGCGACTCCCATGGTGCTGGAGAGAAGCGGGGACGGTCTGCTGTCTTTGCTGGTCATGCGATCCTCTGTCTTGGGTTTGGCGAGAATCCATGATACGCCAACGGCCCAGCGGCATAGAGTGCCGGGGAGTCTTCGGCACCTCGTCGGATGGGGTGCCGCTTGTGTCATGTTGTCATGTTTCGCACGTTGCGCCGCGAGTTGAAGCATGGTGCGTGGTAGGGTTAGCAGCGTAAACACCATTGCCGCCCAAGGAGCCGCCCGTGATCAAGCTCGTACTCACCGACCTCGACGACACGCTCATCTGCCACGGCTTGCCCCGCGCCACCGATCATGCCATCGCGGGCATTCAGGCCATGGTCGATGCCGGACTGCACTTTGGGCCTGTGTCCGGTCGCATTCCCAATGACATGGGTTGGATGTTTGACCAGCACAAGGAGTGCTATGCGACCGGCGCGTACTGCAACGGGCAGATGGTCTACATCGACGGCGAGCTTGTCCATGCCGAGCCTCTCGATGGCGAGGAGCTCAATCGTCTCGCCGCAGTGCTCGCAAAGACGGGGGCGGGCATCCTCACCATGTTTGACGTGTGGCACGGCGACATCAGGACGGCCGGGTATGTCGTCACGCCCGACGACGCGCACGCAGCGCGCATGCGCGAGAGTTTTGGCGACTGGCGACGGGTGTCTCGGCTCGATGAGCCAAGCTACCTCAAGGCGAACATCCACGTCGTGGGCACGCGCGAGGATCAGACCGAGACGCGCGAGATGCTGCGCGAGGAGTTCCCCAGCATGGACTTCGTCTTTCCCAGCAACTTTGCGCCGTTGCTCGACGTCTCGCCCCATGGCTGGAGTAAGGGAAGTGCCGTTGGCGTGCTGGCGCGCGAGCTAGGCATTACGCTCGAGGAGGTCGCGACGTTTGGCGACTCCGAGAACGACCTCTCGATGATCGAGGCTGTGCCTAATGCGGTGGCCGTGGCCAATGCTGACGAGCAGATCAAGGCTGCTGCTCGCTGGGAGATCGGGGCCAGCGCCGATGACGCCGTGGCCGATGCCCTGTTTGACATCGCGGCTGCGGCCTCGACGGGCGAGATGCCCTCGTTCATGCGTTGATGGGAGGCTGGCATGTCTAGGGAGACAACGGGAGCCGGGCAGGCGCAGGACGCGGCCGAGATCAAGCGGTCGCAGGATTGCGTCATGGGCCGCAAGCAGCGTCGCGCCGTGACGATCTACTCCGCGCTGGTCGTGTGCGTGGCGTTCTTTGCGATTACCATCGCTCGCAACAACTATAACCTGTGGAGTCCCGAATTCTTTGTGATTGAGCTGGTGGTGGCGTTGCTCTCGTCGCTTTTGGCGAGCAGGGTCACCGGTATGGAGGAGCGGGGCTTTGACTGGGCGGCACAATACCTGACGCCAAATGACGGGCTGGCGTTCAAGATCTTGCGCTTGCTTCCCGTGGCCACCTGCCGAGCGGCCATCATGACGGCGTGCCTTTCGGTCGTCAATGCAACGGTGGTGCCCATGCTCATCTACCGCGAGACGGTTGCGATGCCCGTTCTGGCGGTGCCCATCCGGTTCTTGGCGGACATCCCACAGGGCATTCTGCTCTGTCTGACAGTGCTGCTGGTGGTTGATCGTAGGGTACCAAGGGACGCCGAGGAGGCGTAGTCCTGGCGGGTGACCGCGGTACGCATGCGGAGGCCTCGCGAGTGCGCGATGCGTATGCACACAAAAAGAGAGCGTGCCAATAGGGGGGATGCACGCTCTCTTGCATGGGGGCTGCGCCCGCTTCCTTATGAGGGGGAGAGGGTCCCTCGTTGGAAGTTAACTATATTTTACTTATAATCTCCCCAAACGCAAGTAGGAATTAGAAAAAAGTTCACCCAATCTAATTTCTTTTCGATTACGAGCGTTGTCCAGGTGACGCGCCCCTAAACAGCACTTCTGTGGTCCTGGGGCGTGTCCCCCAGACAACACTCCCTCTCGTGCTGGTTATTTGTGGCACCATATCCTGAACGGCAGACCTAAGGGGGCATCATGGCTTCGGACGATCATGACATTTCGCGCGACCGCTTTATGCTGACCGGCGGATTGGCTCAGCAGGGTTATGACTGGTGGTGGCACTCGTTTACGGGGCGCCACGCCGTCACGGGCGAGGAGCGCGCCTTCTTCGTCGAGTTCTTTCTGGTAAACCCCGATCTGGGTGGACCGAAGCCCCTGTTTGGCATGGCACCCGATGGCACGCGTGACGGTCGCAGGCCTTCGTATCTCATGGTCAAGGCAGGTACCTGGGGCAAGGGTGCCAAGCAGCTCCACCGCTTCTTTGGCTGGGATCAGGTCGAGGTCGGGCGAGGCGTGCCATTCTGGGTCTCTGCGGATGACTGCATCGCCTGCGAGACCGACTTGGTCGGGCGCGTGCGCGTGACTGCCGAGGAGGCTGTCGCACATCCCGAGTGGATGAGCGATGCGGGAGATATAGCCTTTGACCTGCGCGTCAACAAAGAGATTGCCTTCAATGTTGGTTACGGTGCAAGCGAGCCCGTCCGTGCGACCGAGGCGTTCCAGATGTTCTGGCATGCCGAGGGGATAAAGTGCGCCTACACCGGCGACGTTTTCCTCGACGGCGAACGCTACGTGGTCGATCCCTCGACCTGCTTTGGCTACGCCGACAAGAACTGGGGCAGCGACTTCACGAGTCCTTGGGTCTGGCTGGCAAGCAATGATGTCAGGCGGCATCTGACCGGCGAGCGTCTGAGCGCCACCGCGCTCGAGATCGGCGGTGGTCGTCCCAAGATCGGTCATCTGGCGTTGGATCGCAAGCTCCTGGGTCAGCTGGTGCTCGAGGGCGAGCCCTACGAGTTCAACTTCTCAAAGCTTTGGACAGGCAGTCAGACAAGCTTCTCCTGCCACGAGACCGAGACGCATCTGGTGTGGCATGTGGAGCAGGAGACGTTCACGACACGCCTGGTGACCGACGTCACGTGCCCAAAGAGCGAGATGCTGCAGATTCGCTACGAGGCGCCAGACGGCCAGATGCGCCACACGCGTCTATGGAACGGTGGTACGGGGACGGGCACCGTGCGGCTCTACGAGCGCGACGAGTTCGAGTGGCTGCTGATCGAGGACCTGGACGTGGCTCATGTGGGCTGCGAGTACGGCGAGTACGATGCGACGGGTCCTTACATTTGACAAGCTATCTCCTATAGCTGCTTCACGTTGAGCTGAGAGACGAGGTCGCAAGGACGGCCTTTGCGACGTCAGAGGCGGAGGGTCGCGCCGGGGTAGAGCGCATGCACGCGCCCGGGCAGTGCCTCCTGCAGCAAGGTTGTCGCACGTTCGCCGGTGCAGTGTCCGGTATGGAGGTGCTCGATGCCGGCCGTGCGGATGGCGCTGGCCACCTGCATGATTTGATCCTCTGAGGCGTGTACGAGATGAAGGCCACCCACATAGGCGGCTATTTGCGCTTGCGGGAAGCAGTTCGCAACCTCGGTGGCAATGGCGGGAAGCCCTGCATGTGAGCAGCTGTTGAAGACGGCCACTCGCTGCGCTCCGCTAGGGGAGGGTTCCAGCTCCAGTACAAGGGTCTGCTCGTGGGAAAAGTCGTCGGGCTTCCAATCGTCACCGTCGTGCAAAAGCATTCCCGCGCGCTCGCCTAGCAGGTCGAGGCCTGGCGTGGTGTGCGGCACCAGATGCACGCCCGGGACGATCGTGGTCACGTGGTCGGACGCGACGCGCACCATCCGGTCCGCATGGCGCGCAAGGAGCCCGCGTGCTATGCCGATGTAGTGCGGCGCGACAGCCCCCGCCTTTGTCGACCAGCAACGCTCCGCACACGCTTCGCTCAGGTACAGCGAGGCATGGTCGTTGGCCCCAAAGAACGCTGGCATGCCATCAGCGTGGTCGTAGTGTGCATGTGAGAGTACGGCTACGTCAACGGCATCTAGGTTGACGCCCAGCGTGCTGGCGTTGCGGGCAAAGGCGTCTGACTGCCCAAAATCCAACAGAACGTTCGTCACATGCCCCTCGCGTCTGTACCGTAGGTGGACCGAGAGTCCATGCTCCGCCTCGAGTCCACTGACGGGTGTGTTCTCGACCAGTATGGTGACGGCGAGCTCGGTGCTCACGGAACCTCCTTCAGGCTGTGCGACGAGCCCAATTGTCCCACAGCTCACCCGTGCTGGCGCATGTCGTGAGACAATGAGGCAAGGTTCGTTGGGACGAGAGGCTTGACGTGAACTATCTCATCTACACACTGGTGATTCTCTTGGCCACCTCGCTAGGTGCGGTGGCGGGCCTTGGCGGTGGAGTCATCATCAAGCCGCTGCTCGATCTCGTGGGGCTCCATGACCCAGCCACCATCAACCTCTACTCGTGTATCGCGGTCTTCACGATGTGCTGCGTGAGTCTGTCGCGGCAGTTGCGTGCGGGGTTCTCGTTCGATCGGCGGATGGTGCTCTCGGTGTCAGCAGGCTCGCTCTTGGGCGGCGTCGCTGGCGACTGGGTATTCTCTGCTTTGACGGGCTCCTTTGACTCTCATCTGGTCAAGGCCGTGCAGGGCGGTATATTGGCCGTGGTACTGGGCCTCATCTTTGTTTACACGCTGCGTCAGGACCGGATGCCCAGTTGGAAGCTCACCAATCCGGTCGCTATCTTTATGGCGGGATTTGCGCTTGGCGCGGTGGCGGTGTTTCTGGGAATTGGCGGAGGACCGCTTAACGTGGCCGCGCTGTCGCTGCTCTTCTCCCTTGGTGCCAAGGAGGGGGCGGTCTACAGCCTGGCAATCATCTTCTTCAGCCAGTTGTCAAAGCTGGTGCTTTCGGCAACGAGTGGGGCGCTCTGGACGGTTGACCTCACCTACGTTCCGTTTGTGGTGCTGCCCGCCGTCGCTGGGGGCTTCATCGGCACCCTTGGCAACCGGCGCCTCACCGAGCGGGGCGTGCGTCGTATCTACGTGGCTGTCATGGCGCTGTTGCCGCTCATCTCTCTCTACAACTGCGTTACCAACGTGCTGGCGCTGGGGTAGAGAGCGCTGCTGCATGATGCCGGTGCGCCATGGGGACAAATGCCTCCCATGGCGCACCGGCTGTTACTTGTGCTAGAACCCCAGGTTGTCGTTGACCAGGATCACGTGGATGCGCCCGGCGTGACGCGAGTACCGCGTGATGAGGAACTGGCAGCAGATGGTGTCAGCCGACTTGCAGTTGGCGCACGAGCCGGTCTTGCTGCACGGGGTGGCAAGCCCAAAGCGCTGTGCATTGATCGGGGCTGCCACATTGCGCGCCCGCTTCATGGCACCGTCCACGTCGTCGCAGACCTTGTTCATGCCCACGATGAAAATGACCTTCTTGGGACCCTGTGCAATGGCCGAGACGCGATTGGCGTTGCCATCGATGTTGACGAGCACGCCGTCCTCGGTCATCGCGTTGACGCTGGCGAGAAAGACGTCTGCGTCGTAGGCTGCGAGCATCGCGGCGCGCTTGTCCTCGATCTTGTCGCGGTCGATGAAGTGGTAGCCGCCCTCCTGCACGGCCTTGACCAGGCCGATTTCGTGCGCACTCATGGCGCCGCCCATGGTGACGGTCGCACCAGGTTCGATGAGCTCGAGTGCCTTGGCGAGTGCCTCCTCGCGTGTTGCCGCATAGTATCCGCTCATGTTGCGCGATGCGAGCCCCTTGATGACCCGCTGCGCCAGCAGCTCGTTGCGTTTGGTGATGTTTGCATCCACGGGTTGCTCCTCTCCGCGGTGTCCCCCGACACCGACTTGTTCCTGGCTCATTGTGCGTCGGCAGCGATACTAGCCCCACAGCCATTGCTGCGGGATGCCCGTCTAGTGCTGCATGACGAGAGGATAGCAGACGTGTGGCTGGGTCCGGCGGCTTGGTGTGACTTGGCGGCGCAACGGCGGCGGCCCAGCCATATGGAGACGGTCAACCACGGTAACACCTCGCGCTCGTACCTGCGTGCTTTCGTGGACCGGCTTGGTGTCGGAAGTCAGGTTCTCATTCCTGCCGACGGCGAGGTGCTCGAGTTCTGAGCGTGGGCACACGATCTTTCTTCTGCGAAGGGACTGCCCTGTTTCTATTGCTGTCCCATCATCAACTGTGCGAGCAGCTGCGCCGCAAAGTCTCGTCCGAGGATGTCGGTGCAGATCATGAGGTCATAGGTGACCGGATCGCCCCAAGCCGTCCCGTCATCTGCGAGGGCGTGCCAGCTGCGGCGGCGTGCGTCCTCGTATGCGATGGCGGCGTCCAGCTCGGCGTCGTCCGCAAGATTGGCATGCAGCGGTGACACCTTTGCACGCACGCGCATGGCGGGTCGGTCATTTGCATAGGTCATGGCGCTTGCGCAGGTCTTGCCCAGGCTCTCGACAAAGGACCTGCTCACGCGGTCATGGATGAGGCAGGGGTCTTGGGCTAGCGCGCGTTCGGCGGCCAGCCGATAGGCGCCGATGATGCGTTGGTACTCGTCGCTCCTCCGCAGTGCATCGAGGTCGGCATCCGGCGCAGCGGACTTTGCCTCGAAGGCATCCACATCCTCCGGCGTCACACCGCGCTCGGGCACGAGCTCGAGCAGCGTCACGGTGTCGTGGTACCTCCAACCTGCAGTCTTGCAGGCGCGTATGGCCACCATCCGACCCATCGAGCAATACGCGCTGTCCAGCACCACGCAGTCGGGCGCCGCGTACCTGCGCTCGAACTCGCGTATGCCGTCCGTGCTCGTTACCTTGCTCATGTCCTCCGCCATGGTCTGCTCCCTTCTGTGAGCTGCCGTCGTGCGGTCTGCCATTACTCTAGGCAGGCGCCGTTGGTGCGGCAAACCTGCGGGTACCAGGCAAACGGGTCTTTCTTGATGCGCCTGAAGCTGCCCTTGCCGTCGGCGTCGTAGGCTCCTCCGCGCTGGCTTGCTGCAGCGGCCCCGCCCCAAAGGAATCCATCTGGAAATGCCATTACCGCGCTACCTTTCTGGCAAGTGCCTGCTAAGTCATATTAAAGCGGCTTTCATGGCGTCTCGTGGACATGGCGGGTCGTATCAAACATTGTTGCGCCGCAAGGACCTCATCGTGGTTCTGCCGGCAACGGCGTTTCGTGTCTGGGCCCCCTGGATGTGGCGTCCACCAAGGCGTACAAGGGCGTGATACTTCTGCCGGCACCTAAATCTCGATCGAGATCGACTGTTATCCCACGTTTCGCAAATTCTCGATTGAGATTTAGGTGTCCGTCTGGGTATCGATGGGTCTTGCGACCGGTTTTGGCTGATTCCTTTGTCGTCAATTGCGCCGATCGTGCAGGATGGGGTTGTCCGAATCGCGGTAGATCTCGTAGGACCTGGTCACTTTGATGCGTCGTACCACGTTGCGGTCGTAGTCGAGCGCCAGCACGCACGAGTAGATGACATCCAGGAGCAGCATGGTCGAGATGCCCATCCCAAAGCTGCCTAGCTTCTCGACCAGCTTCTCGCGTGTGGAGACGTGCAGCGTGACGTCGGCCATAGCTGCTAGCGAGTTGCGCCCGTACGACGTGAGAGCGACCACGGACGCACCGGCTTCGCGGGCTTGCTTTGCCACGCGCAGGGCCCCGCTTGTCTCGCCCGAGTACGAGAGCACGACGAACACTTCGTCCCTGCGTGCGCCAGAAGAGAAGAAGTACGAGGTATCGTCCTTGTACGTCACGATGACGCGTCGACCGATGCGCGCCATCTTGTCCACGAAGTCCTCGGCAAGGTACGACTGCGGACCACCGGAGTACACGAACACGTTTCGCGCATCCGCTATCAGCCTCACCGCACGCTCGAGCGCATCGCCGTCGGTGAGCTGCAGGGTGTCGTCGACGGTCTCGCGGTAGAGCGCTCCGATCTTGGCGGCAATGGTCCGCGTGTCATCGGACTTGCGGAAGGGCTGGTTCGCATTGACCTCTGTGAACGCGGACGAAAGGTAGCGCAGCTCGTCGAGGTAGTCGTCGCGAAAGTCGTTGTACCCCGCGTAACCGAGGCGCTTGCACAGGCGCGTGACGGTGGAAGGGGCGGTGTAGAGCTTGGCTGCGATCGACCGCGCGCTCTGCTCGCGCAGCGTCTCGCCTGCGTCGAGGAAGTACTGCGCGATAGTACGCTCGATGGGCGAGAAGCCCTCCTGCTCACGCAGCTGCTGAACGATCATGATGCACGCTCCCTAGCACGGCGCAAAGAATGCACGTAGCTCGTCGGGTGTGGTGAGGATGGTCTCAAGGGCTCCGGTCAGCATGAGGTTGTCCGTGCCGTCGAGGACGGTGCGCACATCGGTCTTATAGCCGACGCATCTCGTGCCGTGGGCGTAGCAGTATCCCAGCGCAAAGCTTGCGCCTTCGTCGGGCACGCGTCCGTCCATGAGATAGAGAAAGAGGTCGCAGCGTCGGAGGTTGTCACAGTCGAGTCTGAAGAGGTAAGTGTGCTTGCCAACGCCCTCAACCGTGTCGGGAAGGTCGGTCACGCGCCCGCCGTCGCGCTGCGGCAGGTAGGTGGTGTGTCCGCAATCGCGCACAATGGCGTCGACGGTCTCGTTGAAGGCACGCTCGCCATCCGAGAAGAGCGGCCCCGCGATGTATACCAGCATTGTTCCTCCTTGTAGAATCGGGCTTGTTTGATGGTAGCGTGACCGCACGCCTCTGTGTGACGCATGGGCGGCCGGCGGCGGGACGGACTCGGGCGTACCACGACGGTCATGGGTTTCACCGCAGGAAACCGCTGCTATAGGCGTATGCTTGAACAACGGGAACGCGAGCGGGGAGGTCGCCATGCAGCGCACGCAGTGGTACAAGGATGCCGTCTTCTACCAGATTTGGCCGCGCAGCTTTTGTGATGGCAACGGCGACGGGATCGGAGACCTGTGGGGCGTGCTGTCCAAGCTCGACTACATCGCGAGCCTGGGCGTCACGGGCATCTGGTTCAGTCCGCTGTACCCAAGCCCGCAGGCGGACTTTGGCTACGACATCGCCGACTATTACGACATCAATCCCGAGTACGGCACGCTTGACGTGTTCAAGCAGGTGCTTGATGGCGCGCACGAACGAGGCCTGCGCGTGATCATGGACCTGGTGGTCAATCACAGCTCGGACGAATGCGCCTGGTTCAAGGAGAGCCGCTCGTCGCGCGACAACGCGTATGCCGACTGGTATATCTGGCGCGACGGCAAGACGCCCGGCGCACCCGAGGATGGCGGGACGCCTCCAAACAACTGGGACAGCCTCTTTGAGGGAATCGCATGGGAGTACGAGCCTGCGCGCGACCAGTGGTACCTGCACATCTTTGCCAAGAAGCAGCCCGATCTCAACATGGACAATCCGGCGGTGCGCGCTGAGGTCGAGAAGATCATGCGCTTCTGGCTGGACCTGGGCGTGGATGGCTTCCGCGAGGACGTCATCACCTACATCAGCAAGACCGAGGGCCTGCCCGACGACAACCCGCTCATGCCCGCCGCGCGCGGCATGCGCTTCTACGACCACGGTCCGCATGTGCACGAGTACCTGCAGCAGTTCCGCCGCAACGTGCTTAGCGAGTATGACTGCATGACGGTGGGCGAGGCGCCGATGATCAGTGCCGAGAAGGCGCTCGAGTACTGTGACGAGGGTCCTGACCAGGAGCTCGACATGATGTTCACCTTCGAGCACATGAGCGCGGACTGCGTGTTCACCGACTGGATTCCACGCCCGTTTGACCTGCGTGCCTACAAGCAGGCCTTGGGTTCGTGGCAGACGGGCCTTGCCGAGCATGCGTGGAACTCGCTCTATATCGAGAACCACGACCACCCACGCATCATCAGCCGCTACGGCAGCGAGAGGTATCGCGTGGAGAGCGGCAAGTCACTGGCCTGCAGTTATCTGTTTTTGCGCGGCACGCCCTTCGTGTATCAGGGGCAGGAGATCGGCATGACCAACACGCACCTCGAGCGCGTGGAAGACTCTGCCGACGTGTCGACCTTCAACCAGGTGGCGCGTCTGCGTAGGCTCGGATTGCCCGAGGTCGCCTGCATGAAGCTGGTCAACCGGGCGACGCGCGACCATGCGCGTACGCCCATGCAGTGGGACGCCGGTCCCGGTGCGGGCTTTGTGGGAGGCAACGGTGCTGCTGAGCCGTGGTATCCCGTCAACCCCAACTACGTGGACATCAACGTGGCGGAAGCAGACAAGGATCCACACTCGCTGTTGGCGTTCTATCGCAAGGCGATCGCGCTCAGGCGCAAGCTGCCGGTGGTGCGCGATGGGTCGTATCGCGAGTTCAAGCGCGCAAGCAAGTCGCTCTTCGCCTACGCCCGAGAGGGGGAGTCGCAACGTCTGCTGGTGGTGTGCTCCCTCAGTGACCAGATCACGTATTTCTCGCTGCCAGAGGGCTATGACCCCTCGCAGGCGAGCCTGTGCCTGTGCGGCTATGGCGATGCGCCGGTTGAGGGCAATGGGTTCTTCCTGCGTCCGTACGAGTGCCGCGTGTACCTGTTCGAGGGCTGACGCGTCGCTGAGCGACTTGCGTGGCAGACCCGATGAGACCGACCTGAGGGGAGCGGTTATGAAATACGCACTGGTCAATGGCCATGTTTTGGATGGGATGCTCGACGAGCGCGGCGAGATGGTGGCGCGGGACGCAGCCGTGTTCGTGGATGGGGAGCGCATCGTTGCGGTGGGGGAGCTGCCGGCCGGCGGCGCTTATGACTACAAGATCATCGACCTCAACGGTGCCTGGGTGACACCCGGTCTCATCAACGCGCACGCCCACCTTCCGGCGACGGGCAAGCCGCCCAAGCCCAATGCCAAGCCCGTCAACTACAAGAAGCTCTTTGACACGATGAGCAAGATCCCGCCTGCGCTGGCGTACTTCATGGCGCTCGAGCGTGAGTCAGCAAAGAACCAGCTGCTCAGCGGTGTGACGACGCTGCGGACGGTGGGCGGTGTCATGGATCACGACGGTCGTATCCGCGACGAGGTGAATGCGGGCAAGCGCCTGGGGCCGCGCATGCTCGTGTGCAACACGGGTGTCAGCGTGCCGGGAGGCCACTTTGCTGGTTCGCTTGCCACCGAGGCCAGCTCTCCCGAGGAGGCCGCGGCGCATGTGCGCCAGATTGCGTCGACGAATCCCGACTGGATCAAGCTCATGATCACGGGTGGTGTGATGGATGCAAGTGCGGATGGCGAGCCGGGCGTCCTGCGCATGCCTGCCGAACTGGTGAAGGCAGCCTGCGACCAGGCGCATGAGCTGGGGTATCGCGTGTGTGCGCATGTGGAGAGCACCGAGGGCGTGCGGGTTGCGCTCGAGGGTGGCGTTGACACCATCGAGCATGGCGCAAAGCCTGACGAGTGGATCCTGGACCTGTTCCGCCGTCGCAAGGCAGCCGAGATCTGCACCATCAGCCCCGCGATTCCCTATGCCCTGATGCCGGTCGATGAGAGTCGCTCGTCCGATGTGGCAAAGCGCAACGGCAAGATCGTGATGGATGGCATCATCGCGTGCGCGAAGGCGTGTCTCGAGGCGGGCATCCCCGTGGGCCTGGGAACCGACAGCGGCTGCCCCTTCATCACGCATTACGACATGTGGCGCGAGCTGGCATACTTCGCGAAGTACTGCGACGTGACGCCGGCCTTTGCCCTGCACACGGCGACGCTGGTGAATGCCCAGATCCTTGGAATCGACGGCGAGACGGGCAGCCTCGAGGCAGGCAAGAGCGCCGACCTGATCGTGTGCGCGGAGAACCCGCTGGATGACCTGAGTCGACTGCGCAACCTGACGTACGTGATGTCTCGTGGCCGTCTGGTCGTGTGTCCCAAGCCCAAGCGGATGCGGAAGGTGGACGAGGCGCTGGACCGGTATCTGTGATGCACGCGAGGCCGACAACTGTCGTTGTCAATTCGTTTTGTCTACCCTGAGTATGAACAGGTCGGTAACGCCCGAGAACCGACAAGGGCGATGGTAGAGCAGCGTGATGCCAAAGTGCTTAAGGATTGGTGGGTACGAGCATGGGTTTAATTGCAGCGGTGATAGCGACGGTCATATGCGCTGTCTTGTACGTCAGGATGTACCAGCGTGAGGTCCCGGAGCCAATCGGAAAGCGTCAGGCGGCAATCCCCGTCGGGCTCGGCGTCATTGCGGTTTTCTGTACGCTGCCCCTGTACATACTGTCAGGGTTTATGATTAAAACGCTCACTGGTGGCTCGATTTCGAATGTGGTGTCATCGCTAGCGCTCCGCTCGCTTATCGGCAGTTTTATACTCGCTGGGTTTACTGAGGAGTTCATAAAGCTCCTGATGTTCCTTATCGTTGTAAAGGTCGTCAAGCCAAAGAACGTCTATGAATACGGGTTTCTCTGCGCGGGTGTTGGATTTGGCTTCACTGGTCTTGAAGACGTCATCTATGGGCTGCAGAATCCCGTGTCTTCCATATTCCGCGTCTTCTTCTTTGGCATGCACATGATGTTTGGCCTCATCATGGGTCTTCAGCTTGGTTTTGCCAAGTTCAGCAAACAGCAGGGGAAAAGTGGCCTGAAGCATACGATACTTGCCCTCTTTCTGCCCGTGCTGTGGCACACTCTTTTCGACGCGTCGACGGTCACAAACGTGGCATTCAATGCCGATGACGAAAACGTGCAGATGATAGGAGTTATCGTCGCCATCGTGATGTGCGTGGTTTCCATTGTGCTGCAGTTCGTGCTTCTGTTCAGATTCAAGAACAAGACTGCGGAGTACTGCGCCATGCGCTTTGACGATATGGTATCCGGGGGCGAGGCACCCGAAGCCGAGGCGCCCAAAGGGCGGCATGCGCGCAAAGAGTGACGTGAGTGGCCCTGCGCGAGGCTTGACGGTCCCTACCGTGCGTCTTGTTGCGTGGACTGCAGGGTGACCAGCACGATAGTGGCGATCATCAGGGCAAGGCCGGCCCAGTCCGCCCACGAGAACGCAGTCCCGAGGGCGAGGGCGGTGATGACGGTGGCGCTGACCGGCTCGGCGGTGCCCAGCATGTTGCCCTTGACTGGCCCCACGATCGAGATGCCGTGCAGAAAGAGGCCGTAGGCGCCAAAGGTACCGATGAAGGACGCGACGGCGAGAACGCCCCAGCAGTCGAGGCCGAGGCTCGGGAACCCCATGGTGATACCTCTCGTTATGAACCAAAACGCCAGGCCGCTCGCACCGGCGATGGCCATGCCGATTCCGGTGGTCGCCAGGCTGCCCCAGCGTTCGAAGAGCGGCTTGGGGTAGGTGGTGTAGAAGACGGCTGCCGCAGCGGTTGCCACGCCAAAGACCAGGCCAAGCAGGGGCAGCTTGAGGGTGCCGGGATCTCCGCCCGTGGCGATGAGGAAGGTGGCGAGTGCGGCGCAGAGGAGCGCAGCGACCTCGAGGGGGCGGGGGAGCCGTCGTTCCGTGAGGCAGGCAAGGGCGAGCACCATGGGGACGTTGAGGCTCTGCAGGACGGTGGCGGTGCCGGCGTTGGTGTACGAGATCGTGGTCGCGTACAGCGTCGAGTTGAGGAAGAGCCCGGCTGTGCCAAAGATGAGAAGCCTGCGGCGCGTGTCAGGGTCGGACAGCATCTGGTGCACCTGCGGGCGATGGCGCGTGAGGAGCACGGCGAGAAACATGATGCCAGCGCCCGTCTCGCGCAGGGCGGTGAGCAGCAGCGAGTCGATGGCGGAATGGGCAAACAGGTACTGCACGCAGGTGCCCGAGAGCCCCCAGGCAATGGCTCCCGCCAGTGTTGAGACGATACCCTCGACCTGTCTGTTTCTGCTCATTCGTCCTCCTTATGCAACAGCCGCTCATGATAGTCGTTGTAGGGCCCTTCGTCCATCGGGCGTGTTGCGGGATGGTGTTCGAGGCGCTTACGTCCGACTGCCGATTGCATGCTCGTGGGCGCCGTGATGGCCCTGAGGAACGTTCGCGGCATGCCGCCAATCCGCAACCATCCCCCGTGGACGAGCGCACGTTGCCTCCCATACCGAGGAATCGCTCGCGTCGGCTAGCATGGGCGGCTTGGCGTGCAGCTCGAATGATAGGGTGAGAGATGCACTCAGGGACAAGGAGGATCTCATGGCACAGTATCTGGTACTCGACATCGGCGGGACGTTCATCAAGTACGCAATCATGGACCGCAAGGCGCAGTTCGTCACGCAGGGCAAGGTTACGACCAATACAGGCTCCGAGGACGCGATGCTTACCTCGCTCGAGGGCGTGCGTGCGCAGGTTGCCAACTACGACTACGAGGGCGTGGCCATCTCGATGCCCGGGCGCATCGACACCGCTGCGGGCATCGCCCACACCGGCGGGGCCTACACGTGGCTGAGCGAGTACCCTGCGGCCGAGAAGTATGGTGCGATCTTTGGCAAGCCTTGCACCATCGCCAACGACGGCAAGTGCGCAGCCATCGCCGAGAGCTGGAGCGGCGCGCTCTCCGACGTCGACTCCGGCGCCGTGATCGTGCTCGGCACGGGCATCGGCGGCGGCATCGTGCTCAACAAGCAGGTGTGGATGGGCTGCTCGGGCGGTGCTGGCGAGCTCAGCTGGCTCATCTGCGACTATCCGCTGCTGACTGACGAGACCGCCAAGCATGTGTCGCCTGCCATGTGGACCGGACACATCTCCGCCCATTCCATCTCCGCACAGTTTGCCGATCGCAAGGGCCTCGAGAAGGCCGATGGCGTCATGCTCTTTGATGCCTACGACGCCGGTGACGAGGATGCCATTGCGGTGCTCGAGGAGTACGGGCGCTGGGCCGCCGCGGGCATCATCAACCTGCAGGCCGTGCTCGACCTGCCGCGCTATGCCATCGGTGGTGGCATCAGTGCTCGCCCCGAGGCTACGACGCTCATCAAGAAGTATGTGGACCGCATCTTCGAGCTGCGCCACGGTCTTCCGTTCTCCAAGCCCGAGATCGTCACCTGCCAGTTTGGCAACGAGGCCAACCTGATTGGCGCGCTTGCGTTCCACCTGCGCAAGGCGTAGCCCTCGTATTCAAACCTATCGCACGTGGGCCTTGGCCCGCCGTGCATCGGGGACGGGTTCAAATGTACGGCAACGTGCGCTTAGCCCGTCCCCGATGCATGGTGTGATATCGTCTGTCCCACTCGACGACCTATACGGAGGAACGATGACAAACGACAAGCGTCTGGCGGCTGTGAAGATGATCGCCGAGGCAGACGGACGCCTCTATGATGCGAACTTTGACCCACGCATCACCGAGGCGGTTTCGGAGTGCAAGGAGCTCTGCTACGACTACAACCAGCTGAGGCCCAAGCAGTATGCGGAGCGTACGGCCCAGCTTAGGACCATCGTGGGTTCGATGGGGGAGGCTGCGACCATCGTCTCGCCGTTCTGGTGCGACTACGGAGCCAACATCCACCTAGGCGAGAACTTCTATGCCAACCACGGCCTGGTCATCCTCGATGGAGCGCCCGTGACCTTTGGCCATGACGTGTACATCGCGCCCAACTGCGTGTTCTCGACGGCCGGTCACCCCTTCGACACCGAGCGCCGCAACGAGGGGCTTGAGTATGCCCTGCCCATAACCGTGGGCGATAACGTGTGGATCGGCATGGGCGTGATGGTCTGTCCGGGCGTGACCATCGGAAGCGACGTGGTCATTGGTGCCGGGAGCGTCGTGACGCGTGACATCCCGTCCGGTGTGGTCGCCGTGGGCAACCCCTGCCGCGTGCTGCGCGAGATCACAGAGGCGGACACCGCCCGTTACGAACGCTGGGAGCGGGGGTAGGTAGAGGCTGTCCTGCTCGCTGCGCGTTCTGGTCGTCTCTCGTTATATAGTGCCATGTAGGGATGCGTGCCAGAGAGGCACACCGAGGAAAGGGAGGACGCAATGCTCAAATTCGTCTGTTCTGCGCCGGCGGCATGTCCACCAGTCTGCTGGTCACCAAGATGCGTCAGGCCGCCGAGGCCGAGGGCGTCGAGGTCGACATCATCGCCCATGGCGTGGGAAGCATCGAGCGTGAGGTCGACGAGACGGTTGATGCCGTGCTGCTCGGGCCTCAGATCGGCTACCAGAAGGCCAATGCGCAGAAGGTCTGCGACAAGTACGGCGTGCCGTGCGAGATCATCCCCATGACCGACTATGGCATGGTCAACGGCAAGAACGTATTCGCCCTCGCCAAGAAGATGGCCGAGCCCAAGTAGACAACAAGCGAATGCAACGCATGTAGGACGGGCGAACGAAGGCGGTGCTCTCCTTCGTTCGCCCGTCCTTGCCGGTGTTCGATAGGATGTCGGCCGTACTCGACTAGCGCTCCAGGTCGCCTAGACTGTCAAAGCTTACGTGACAGTAGCCACCCGGATTCTTCTTCAGATAGTCCTGGTGGTACTCCTCTGCGGGATAGAAGCAGGTGAGCGGCTCCAGCTCTACAGCCATGGGCTCGTGATAGCGAAGCTGTTGGATGGCAAAGACTTCCCGCGCCACCTCGTGCGAAGCCTCATCCACGTAGTACACACCCGTGCGGTACTGGGTGCCCGAATCTCCGCCCTGCCGGTTGACCGACAGGGGATCGATGATCATGAAGTAGTGCTCGAGTATGGTCTGCAGACTCACGCGTTCTGGGTCATAGACAACATGGACCGTCTCGGCATAGCCTGTGGCGTCGGTGCAGACGTCCTGGTAGGTGGGATTGGCGGTGTGCCCATTGGCGTAGCCGGTCGTGGTGTCTGTTACTCCTGGTATGCGCGAGAAGTACTCCTCGACGCCCCAGAAGCATCCGCCGGCAAGATAGATCTCGTTCATGTGGCTCCTTTGCTGTGCGTCGACGAACGACGCGGATGGGTGTCCTCATTACCATATCCGCAATAGGCAAACGTGGCGGGCGGGAGTTGTCATAACAGGTATATTTATTCTGTCTGTCCATTTCTACATGAGGGAAGTCGCACCATGCCCTGCACCACCATACTCGTCGGCAAGAAGGCAACATACGATGGCTCGACCATGATCGCTCGCAACGATGACTCGCCAAGCGGTGGGTTCACGCCCAAGTGCATGAGCGTCGTCGAACCCAAGGACCAGCCGACGGCGTATCGGAGTGTGCTGTCGCATGTGCAGGTCGACCTTTGCGGCCTGACTCCGCTACGCTACACCTGTGTGCCCAATGCGCTTGACAACGAGGGCATCTGGGCTGCGGCAGGCATCAACGAGTGCGATGTGGCCATGACGGCGACCGAGACGATCACCTCCAATCCGCGCGTGCTGGGTGCAGACCCGCTCGTGGAGCTGCAACCCGCCAAGGGAAATCCAGGTGACAAGGACTACGAGCCCGAGATTCCCGGTGGTATCGGTGAGGAGGACTTGGTCACCCTCGTCCTTCCGTACATCCGCAGTGCCCGCGAGGGCGTGCTGCGTCTGGGCGATCTGCTCGAGGAGTACGGAACCTATGAGATGAACGGCGTCGCGTTCTCGGACCTCGACGAGATCTGGTGGCTTGAGACGCTGGGCGGTCACCACTGGATTGCGCGTCGCGTGCCGGATGATGCCTATGTGACTATGCCTAACCAGCTGGGCATCGATTCGTTCGACCTGTCGGATGCCGAGGGCGACCAGCGCGAGAACCTGTGCAGCAAGGACCTGAGGGCATGGATGAGGGTCAACCACCTCAACCTGACGATCCCCGGCGCGATTGCCCGCAGTGACGTCTTCAACCCTCGCCAGGCCTTTGGCAGCGCCAGCGACGCAGACCACGTGTACAATACGCCTCGCGCTTGGGCCATGCAGCGTCACCTGAACCCGACTACCAACGTGTGGGATGGGCCCAATGCCGACTACACGCCCGAGAGCGACAACATCCCCTGGTCGCGCAAGCCCGAGCGGCTCCTTACCGTGGAGGACGTGAAGTACGTTCTCTCCATGCATTACCAGGGAACTCCCTACGACTGCTATGGAAGCATGGGCACCGAGGCAAGTCGCGGGAGCTATCGCCCCATTGGCATCAATCGCAATGACGACATGTCGGTGCTGCAGCTGCGTCCCTATGCACCTGCGGGGTGTCGCGGCATCCACTGGCTCTGTCTTGGGTCAAATACCTTCAATGCGCCGGTTGCGCAGTATGCGGGAGTGAGGACGGTTCCGGACTATCTGGCGCAGACGGGGGAGGACGTCACCACTGACAGCTTCTACTGGGCAAACCGACTGGTGGCGGCGCTCTGCGACCCGCACTTCAACTCGTGCATCGTGCATGTCGAGCGCTATCAGGAGAGGATCGTCGCGCTTGGGCACGCCATGATCGCGGCAACCGACGCACAGGCGCAGGGCGCTGACGACATCGTCGGCCTGCTCGAAGCCGCAAACGATCGGATGGCGCGCGATGTGCGTCGTGAGACCGACAAGCTGCTCGCCGAAGTCCTGTATACCTCAAGCACACAGATGAAGAACGCCTTCGCGCGTTCGGATGGGTAGGTGAGCCATGCGCTATCCCAACAGGGAGGAGCTTATCCGCATGGGCTTGGCGGCCTTTGCGGTGTATCTTGGCATCTATTACTGGCAGTCGATCTCCAAGATGCTGGCGCTGCTATGCTCGGCGTTCTACCCTGTGATTCTGGGATGCGCCATTGCCTACATCGCCAATATCCCCATGCGCTTCTTCGAGCAGCAGTTTGCCAAGCTGGGTGATTCCGCGGCTCTCCGGCGCATACGCCGACCTGTGAGTCTGCTGCTGAGCATCGTGATCGTCCTTGCGCTGATCGTCTTTCTCATGTGGTTCATCGCGCCCGAGCTGGTTGCCAGCATGCGGATGATGAGCTACAAGCTGCCTGCGCTCGTCAACAACATACGCGAGTTCTTCCGTGGGCTTGATCTCGAGACGCTGGTCGACAAGGAGCTCGACCAGTTCAGCGACTGGGACAGCATCCAGATGCAGGTGTCCAACTACCTCATGAGCGGTGCGGGTGGCGTGATGGGGTCGGTGCTGACGGGCATGTCGTCGGTGCTCTCGTCCACGTTCGAGCTGTTCCTGAGCCTGATCCTTGCGGTCTACATCCTCATGGGCAAGGAGCGTCTGGGCAGCCAGGTGGGCACGCTCATCGAGACCTACCTTGGCAGCGACTTCCGCGAGCGCTTCGCCTATGTGACGGGTGTGCTCGACCGCTCCTTTCATAGCTTCATCGTCGGCCGCTGCTTCGTGTCGATCCTGCTGGGACTCATGTGCCTTGGTGGCATGCTGCTGTTCAAGTTCCCCTATGCGATGACCATTAGCACGGTGGTCGGCGTTACCTACATCGTGCCTGTGGTCGGTGGGTACGTGGGAGCCATCATCGGCGCGCTCCTCATCTTTAGCAGCTCCCCGATGAAAGCGTTGCTGTTTGTGCTGTACCTGCTGGTCCTGGAGCAGTTTGAGGCAAACGTGATCTTCCCGCACGTCGTGGGTTCGACAACGGGCTTGCCGGGCATCTGGGTGCTTGCGGCCGTGGCCGTTGGCGGTGGGCTGGGCGGCATCCCCTTCATCCTGCTGAGCGTGCCGATTGCCGCGACGGCGTACCAGCTGATCAGCGACGACGTGCGCGCGCGAAACAGAGGCGCGGCAGCCAAGAAGCCGGAGGCGGAGGAAACGCCGGAGGCGAGCTAGCGCGCAATCGCTCCGACTGCTCAGGTCAGTGCACTATGGACGGCTGAGGATGGCTTTTTGCGTCCTGGCCGTCCACAGTTGTCGACTGTGGACGTTCTAGACGTAAAAGAGGCTCGGTTTTGCCTGATTCTTCGTATAAAGCGTCCACAGTTGTGCACTGTGTACGGCTGTGACGTGTATTTGCATCGTGTGGCGTCCACAGTGCGTGCTACGGCTGCTCTGCTAGCGCGTGCTGACGCTGAAGAACTCGTAGTCGCTCGTATGGCGTGAGACCGAGAACTCGAAGGGCGTGCCGTCGGCCAGGTAGGCAACCTGTCGCACCTCGAGGAGCGGCTCGTTGTCGCCGATCTGGAGCCACTCGCGCTCGTTGTCGGTCGGCATGACCGCCTTGATGGTGCGGTGTGCGCTGCCGATCTTGAGTCCAAGCTCATCCTCGATGTATGAGTAGACGGAGCCGTAGAGGTTGCTTTCGCGCAGGCCGGGAATGAGGTCGATGGGCATGACGGTGTACTCGACCACCGTGGGAGTGTCGTCGACCTTGCGCACGCGTGCGATCCGGTAGGCAAACGCATCGGGATCCATGTCGAGCCGCTCTGCCACGTTCTGGACTGGTCTTGCCACCGTGAAGTACTTGACCTCGCTCTCGAGCTTCTGGCCCCTGTCAGCGCATTCGGCAGTCATGCCCGACATCTGGTGCGAGCTGCTGCCTTGGTGCGAGTCGGTGTTGGGAACCTCGGTCTCCTTGACGTAGACGCCCGACCCGCGCCTGCGCGCCACGATTCCGTAAGACTCAAGCACGTCCATCGCACGCTTGACCGTCGTGTTGCTCACCCCATATATCTCGCAGATCTGCGGAGTGGTGGGCAGACGCTCGCCCTTCTTGTAGACACCTTTGGCAATCTCGCCCAGCAGTGTGTTGACCAGTTCCTCGTACTTGAGCATGCTCGTTCCTTTCCCCCTGCCTCTCATTGTATGGTGACCGCTTGCGGCAGAAGGAGAACCTCTTAGGAAATCTCCAAATACGTACTTGCAAAGAAAATTAAAAGCGTTTAATTTATAAAGCGAAAGCTGATACAAGAGCAATGGAGGAAGCGATGAGCGATAAGACCTACGACACCCTGCCTGATGACTTCTTCTTTGGCGCGGCAATGTCTGGCCCTCAGACCGAGGGCATGTGGCAAGCGCACGGCAAGCTCGAGAACATGTGGGACCTCTGGTCAAACGAGGACATCCGTGCGTTCCACAATCGCGTGGGCTCCTATGCGGGCAACGACATGGGCGCCCGCTACGCCGAGGACTTCAAGATTCTGCACGAGCTTGGCCTCTCGTCGCTGCGCACCTCGCTGCAGTGGAGCCGGCTGCTTGATGCGAACGGAAAGCTGAATCGCGAGGGCGCCGACTTCTACCACCGCTATCTCGCCGCGGCAAAGGAGGAGGGAATCGAGGTCTTCGTCAACCTGTACCACTTTGACATGCCCGGCTATCTCTTCCGTCGTGGTGGCTGGGAGAGCCGCGAGGTTGTCGAGGCATATGCCCAGTATGCCCGTACCGCCTTTGAGGAGTTTGGCCAGGAGGTCGTCCACTGGTTCACCTTCAACGAGCCCATCGTCGAGCCCGAGCAGCGCTACGAGCACGGCAACTGGTACCCGTTCGTGCACGACTACCAGCGAGCCCGTAACGTGCAGTATGGTATCTCCCTCGCCCACGCGCTGGCGACAGGCGCTTTCCGCGAGCTGCAGGCAGCGGGCGTGGTGCGCCCCGATGCCAAGATCGGCCTCATCAACTGCTTTACGCCGCCCTACACGCGTGAGGATCCTACTCCGGCCGACCTGGAGGCCGTGCGCATGACTGACGGCATACACAACCGTTGGTGGCTCGACCTGGTGACGAAGGGCTCGCTTCCCACCGACGTGATCGACACCCTGGCAGAGCGTGGCATCACGCTTCCCGTGCGTGCCGGCGACAAGGAGATTCTCGCCCTGGGCAAGGTGGACTGGTTAGGCTTCAACTACTACCAGCCTACGCGCGTGCAGGCACCTGCCCAGGACACCGACGAGTTTGGTAACCCCTGCTTTGCCGAACCGTATGCCTGGCCTCATGCCGTGATGAACGAGAGCCGTGGGTGGGAAATCTACCCCAAGGGCATCTACGACTTCGCGATGACGATGACGCGTGACTATCCCGACCTGGAGTGGTTCGTCTCTGAGAACGGCATTGGCATCGAGGAGCACAATGCGACGCGCGACGAGGACGGTTGCATCGAGGACGCCTCGTATCGCGTGCCCTTCGTGCGCGACCACCTGCGTTGGGTCGCGCGTGCCATCGCCGAGGGCGCCAAGTGCCGCGGTTACCACTACTGGGGCGTCATCGATTGCTGGAGCTGGAACAACGCCTACAAGAACCGTTACGGGTTCGTCGAGGTCAACCTGCAGGACAACTACAACCGTCACCTCAAGGAGTCGGCCGACTGGCTGAGGCGCGTGGCCAGCTCCCACGTGATCGCCGAGAAGTAGCCATCGGCGCGCCGGTCCGGCAGGGTGCGTACCGACGGTGACAGGCGGAGAAGGGACCGCCGTGCCACTCGCCAATCGGCACACCGGTGCAGCTAGGGGACTGTCCCCTGGGTGCACCGAGAAGAGGCAACGTCTCTGGGTTTCCAGGGTTGCAATAGGAAGGTACGTCTGGAAGAAGGGAAAGGAACGAACATGAGTGAAGGACAGGGAAAGGGACAGGCGTTCTTGGACAAGTTCGCCGAGATCTCGGGAAGGATTGGCTCGGAGGTGCACCTGCGCTCGCTGCGTGACGCGTTTGCGACCATCATGCCCCTCTACATCCTGGCGGGCATCGCGGTGCTCATCAACAACGTGGTCTTCCCGCTGTTTTTGGCGGACGAGGCACTGACTAACGCCCAGTACTGGGGCAACGCGCTCACGCAGGGCACGCTGAGCGTCTCGGCCATCCTGCTTTGCGCGGTCGTTGGCTATCGTCACGCACACAACATGCGCTACTCGGGCGACATCGCCTCCGCCGTGGTCGCGCTCGCCTCGCTCTTTGTGACGCTTCCGCAGAGCGTCGAGGTGACGGTCGAGGAGACCGGCGCCGTCCAGCTGACCGGTGGCCTGTTCTCCACCGCCAGCACGGGCACGAGCGGCCTCTTTGCGGCAATCATCATCGGTCTCCTTGCAACCGAGCTGTTCATCAAGCTTGCACGCGTCGACAAGCTCAAGATCAATCTGGGCGAGGGCGTGCCGACCGCCGTTGCGGACTCCTTTAACGTCATGATCCCGATGCTGCTGACCCTTTCGGTCTTTGGCCTGGTTGCGACCGTGCTGCACGTCTGCTTCAACACCGACGTGCCGACGCTCATCAAGCTCTTCGTCCAGGCCCCGCTGCAGAGCCTCAACTCCAACATCTGGGGCGTCGTGATCATCTACACCGCTGCCAACCTGCTGTTCTGCCTGGGCATCCACCAGAGCGCGATCAGTGGCGTGCTTGCCGAGCCCATGCTCACCATCCTCATCACCGACAACATGGCGGCCTATGCCTCCGGCGGCTTTGCGGCCATCCAGCCCGACCACTACATGAACATGCAGATCGTCAACACCTTTGGCCTCATCGGCGGCTCGGGCTGCACGCTCTGCCTGCTCATTGCCACGTTCCTGTTCTCCAAGAACAAGACCAGCAAGACCGTGGCTTCGCTCGCCCTCGGCCCTGGCATCTTCAACATCAACGAGCCGGTCATCTATGGCTACCCGATCGTCTACAACCTGCCCCTGATGATTCCGTTCGTGCTGATCCCCGATCTGTTCATGATCATCACCTACTTCGCCACCGTCGCCGGACTCATCAACCCCTGCGTCGTCATGGTTCCCTGGACGACCCCGGTCTTCCTGAGTGGCTTCCTTGCCACGGCCGGCGACTTCCGCGCCGTGATCCTGCAGGTGATCCTTGTCGCCCTCGGCGTGGCTATCTACCTGCCCTTCATGAAGGTGCATGAGCGCGTCATGGCCAAGCAGGCTGCCGAGGCAGAGCTCGAGGCGGCCTAAGCCAACGGGTGTCGCACGTACGCGGCCTCTGCTCGAGTCACCAGCCCCTGCCCGGGTCATCGGCAACCCTTCCTTCCTTTCGCGACGGGCGGGAGGGGGACGGCGGCAACCAATGCCCCTCCCGCCCCAGCGAAGGTAAGCGCACAGCGCACTCCGCTACATGTCTTTATACACGTAGCGGAGTGCATAATGGCAAAACTACCAAGCCTCACCGCAAGATTAACGCGAACTATCGCTCTGCCGGTCGCTCTGAGCGTCTCATACGTTCCGTTTGCTTTGTTGCGGTCCCTCTTTGCGTTGCGGTTGGGTATGGTTGACGTGCCAGCAAATACACATAGGTTCTTCTCTGCAGAAGGGGATGGTTCATGTGAGCTCTTGTCCTGAACTGATCATGCTCAAGCCGGTGCTGCACAACAACATCTGGGGTGGTCGCAGGCTTGCAGAGTTTGGTTACGACCTGCCCGATGGACCAGTGGGGGAGTGCTGGGGCATTGCCGCGCATCCGCATGGCGACTGCACGATTGATGGCGGTCCGTATGACGGCATGACCCTTTCCCAGCTGTGGTACGAGCATCACGAGCTGTTTGAGGGCGCGGTCGGCGATCGCTTTCCGCTGCTGATCAAGGTGCTCGATGCGCGCGAGAGCCTCTCGATTCAGGTGCATCCCGACGACGCCTATGCCTTTGAGCATGAGGACGGCTCTCTGGGCAAGTCCGAGTGCTGGTACGTCCTCGATGCCAAGGAGGACGGTCAGATCATCGTGGGCCAAAAGGCGCACGACCGCGAGGAGTTTGCCCAGATGGTCGAGGAGGGTCGTTGGGACGACCTCGAGAACCTCGTGCCCATCAAGGCGGGCGACTTCTTTGACATCCGTCCCGGTACGATGCACGCCATCATGGACGGTACGATGATCCTCGAGACGCAGCAGTCGTCTGACGTGACCTATCGCGTGTATGACTTCGACCGTCGGCAGGCCGACGGCAGCCTTCGTGAGCTGCACCTGCAGCAGGCGATGGACGTGATCGACTACGGTGCCAAGGCGCCTACCACCGGCGAGGTGACTGCGCCCGAGGTCGACGGTGTTACCAAGCTCATGAGCTGCGAGTACTTTGAGGTGCTGCGCGTGCGTGTGAAGCCCGATGCTCCGGTCAGCCTGTCGCAGAACCATCCGTTCATGTGCCTGTCGGTGGTCGACGGTGCCGGTGGCCTGGTGTCGACGCCCGCCGGGAGCTGGGATGTGCACAAGGGCTCGCACTTCGTGGCTCCTCACGGGTCGGGGACGCTGTCCCTGCAGGGCGACATGATGCTCATCTGCAGCTACGTGCCTACCGTTACCGCAGGCGCATGGGGCAAGGGCAACTTTGCCGAGGAGCCGGCTTCTGCGGATGCCGCCAAGAATCGCGTGGGCATCGACATCGGTGGTACCCAGCTTCGCGTTGCTCTGTACAGCAAGGATGGTGAGGAGCTGGCCAAGGAGGTCATGCCCAACGACCATAGCCTCACGCCTGCCGAGAACCTGCAGCGCCTGGTCGACTGCATCGACAACTGGGGTATCGACTACGCTGGCATCGGCGTGGGTGCTCCCGGGCCGCTCAACTTTGCTGCAGGCAGGATCTTGAATCCGCCCAACCTGCCTGGCTGGGAAGACTTCAAGATCGTGAGCTTCCTCGAGCAGGCAACCAAGCACCGCACGTTCCTCAACAATGACGCGAACGTTGCCGGCCTGGCCGAAGCGGTGTGCGGCGCCGGTTGGGGCTACGAGTCGGTCTTCTTCTTCACTGTGTCCACGGGCGTGGGCGGGGCCTACGTGTATCGCAACGAGATCGTGGGCGGAGCCAACTCGTGTGCGGCCGAGGTCTTCAACATGGTGGTTAACGAGTTCGAGGACGTTCGCCCGACGATGAACAAGGGCTCGCTCGAGGATCAGTCGAGCGGGACGGCCATCGGGCGCCTTGCGTCCAAGGACCTGGGTCACACGGTTGACGCCGCCGAGGTCTTTGCTCTGTACGAGCAGGGCGACGAGACCGCGCGTAAGGTCATCGACCGTGCGGCCGACGCGCTTGCCACCGCGGTGCAGAACGTGAGCTGCGTGGTCGATCCCGACGTGTTCGTCTTTGGCGGATCGGTTGCGCTGTACAACCCCTGGTTCATAGAGCTGGTGCACGAGAAGGCCAAGAAGCTCGTGCTCAATCCGACGAGGCTGCGCTTTGAGATCGCGCGTTGCGGTGGCGATGCGGGGCTCATCGGTGCGAGTCTGCTGGTGAGGTAGGGCTCTTCAGCAGAGTTGCCAACAAAGGCGAGGGGTGCGCTTGGGGACAGTCCCCGGCGCACTCCTCGTTTGTGTCTGCGAAGAGGGTTCAACAGTAGATCAAACCGCGGACGAGTCACTGTCTAGTCCGCAGTTTCATACCAAACGCGAACGTCATTTGGTACTAAACCGCGGACGAGTGAACAACTAGTCCGCGGTTTCATGCAGGAACGAGGCTCATTCTTGCATCAAACCGCGGACTAGTCGCTGTCTCGTCCGCGGTTTCGCCCATTGCCCTACGCCTTGGCTCTTAGCTCGATGGTCGTGTCTCCTATGGTGATGCTGGAGACCTCGTTGAGGTCGAGAATGCGGTCAAAGAAGACGTTTGTCTCGCAGTGCGTGACCTCCTCGTTTGCCGAGATCGATCCTGCCGTGTGGCGCGCAAGTTCAACTACGCTTCCGTCTCGCAAGGTGATGCTCATGGGTATGCTGAGCAGCAGATTGGAAAGCTGCGCGTCGTGTTCGGACTGATGCCCGCTCTCGCCAGAGGTCCACGTAGCAGGCTCCTCTGCGGTGTAGCTTAGATGCAGTGCAATAGGGGATATGGCTAGTTCGTTAACATGAGCGGCGATGCGACCGACCTGTTCGCGAATGCCAGCCGAATCGTCCTCATAGAAGCCCTCAAGCTCAAAGCTTTGCCCTGCAGGTAGCTCGATGCTGGAGTCCGCGTAGTTGATTGGGAAGGTGAGCATCCAATCACCTGGCGCGATGATCGTGGGGTCCATGTCCTCATCGTAGTAAATCAGGTCGCTGAGGTGCACCGTCATTGTTCGTCCTACGAGCGAAAGGTCGTCGACGCCGGTGTAGCCGCGCGTCTCGACAAGCTGAATCGCATGATCGACGGGGTCGGCGTCGTAGAAGTACGAGCTGCCAGTAGAACCCGTGCCCTGAGCAATCTTCGTGAGCAGGGGAAAGTCCACGCCGAGGTCCTCTGAGAAGCTGAGGGGCAGAAGACCTCCTTCCAATGGCTCGATACCGTCGAAGGGCGTGCCGTCGTCCTTGGTGATGGAGAAGATGACAGCGATGCTGGTTCTGTCACCGATGATTGCATCAGCGCTCACGGTGACCCCTCCAGAGCTCTGTGCAGCGCCAGCGGGTCGACCTATCTTGTCGACGATCTCGACCTTTGGCTCTTGCCCGCCAAAGAGGTGAGTCACAAAGCGTTGCACGCTTACGAGCGAACCAGTGGCGTAGGCGATGCATCCCATGCCCAAGACCAAGGCGATGGCAGCGACTGCCGCTGCAGCCAGGGACAGCCGCCT
>JAGAVX010000041.1 GCA_017941705.1 Atopobiaceae bacterium | reverse complement strand
CGGGGATTGCTGCTGCCTTCACGCCAACCTTCAGAAGGAAGGCGCGTCCATTTGTAATCCCAGCTGTTAGAGCTGTTCAGCTCCTGGATTCCCGCCTGGCGCTGGGGCCCATAGGTCTCGAGTGCAACGTACGTGAAGTCACGTGGATCATCAATGTTCGTCTCCTTGCGAACAAGACGCACCTGAACCGGCTTCTTGGAGCTTTCGTCTACACCCTTCCACTCCTTGTTGACCTCGACGGTCTTCTCCGTCATGAGGTGGATGTTGGACGTGATCTTGAGGTTGGAATCGCAGCCACCGCGCTCGAGATAGAAGACCTGGAGGACATGCTCCCGGCCAACAGCATCATCCTGCGAGCCAAGGATGCCGGTGTGGCCATCCTTGGTCCAAAGCCAAGCTGTATCGCCGAGGACGTCTTGGTCAACGATCCCAGCCGCCTTATAGGAGTAGTGACCGTTTTGATTAACGGCTTTCAAGCCATCCGGAATGCTGGTATCGTTGGCTCGATCGTCAAGCGGCGGATTGACCGTACCTTGGCCGAGCTTTACTTCGCCAGTCGCAAAGTTGATGGTTCCCTTCACCGGCTGATGGATGCCTCCGATGTCCAGAACGAGCTTGCCGTCAATGAATACCCACATGTCGTCGTCACCGCTGAACTCGAACTCCATGGGCACCTTTTCGTTCCCCACGCGGATGAGTCCGTCCTTGGGCATCGTCAAGGGGACTCGCATGCTCAGGCCAAGATGATGGTTGACGTGGCTTGTCTCTTTGTCCCAATCACCCTCATTGGGGTTGATGCAAGGTGTTTCACCAGCAGCTGCATATTGATCAAACGGGAAGAAGCCAACCTTCATACCGCTCTTACTACCACCAGCACGATCGTAAGTATCGGTGTAGACCGCAAAGTCACCACCGTTAGCAGCATTAGCCTGACTTGTGTCGTAATAGGCATAGTGCTCATTGCTGTCATAAACGAGCTTCTCGTTAGCAGTGCCGTAGTTCTCGTAGTAGAAGAGGTTGTTGACGTTCTGGTAAACGGTTTTGGCATCCGCAATATTATTGGTGTCAAAGAGGTACGCCGTGTTGGAACCACCCTGCGTATTCACCACGGGATACCTGTTAGCATAATCGGTGCCTTCGCCGCTCAAGTCCGACTTAACAATGCCCTGGTTGGCATACTGCAGGGTATAGAAGTTGGTTCCATTACTGGCGCCATCTCTGTGGCCAACACCAGTGAACTGATTTATTCCATTGTTGGGATTGCTACCGCCCCCATACTGCGACTGGCTGGTAACCTCACCATCGCCCGAGGCATAGAACTTGAGGTCTTTGTTCTTGTCTTTGCCGGCGTTTATGCCAGAGTTCGTATTGTTGTTAGTTTGAGCGAGACCATAAATTCTTTGATACTGAGGATCGTTGTTATAAGTGTTTGGTCCATCCCCGTAGTCATTCCTCTTGACGGTGTCGGGAACCTCATAATCGTAAAGATTGATAACGAACCCGAGGCTGTTCGTGTCGGCGGTGCCCGTTCCGTCGGTCGAGTTCTTGCCCATCTCAACTGGATTCGGGTTCGCTCCCTGCAAACCATTTGCAGCCGGCACGCCCAGCAGACCGCCCTCTGCAGCAGCACCATCGTTCGGTTCGTCGGTTGCCAGAGGAGTTATCGCACTGAACTCCTCATCAGCTTGGGCCTCGCCAGCGCTATCCTCGACCTCGTCTGCGGGCGCCTCAGGCTCAGCGCTCTCCCCTGCAGGGTCTTCAGCCTCAGTTGCTCCGTCAGCAGCCGGATCCTCGTACGTCTCCTCGATCGCAACCACATCCTGAAGCTCGGCCTCCTCGGCCCATGCCTGCAGGGCGCCATTGGGGACCAAACCCAGAACCATGGAGAGGCTCAGCGCCAACGCGATGCTGGTGCGTGCCGTCTTGCCGAGCCGTAGTGCCTGCTGCTTGTTGCGTGTCATCTTCTGAACCTCTGCGCTTGCGTGTTTGTGTCTCAGTTCGCTCTGGTCCGTGCGCCGCGATGGCGCTGTGCGGATGCCGTTCTGTGGTACAGCCGTAAGGTCGCACCGGTCGTTCATACACCTCGGGGCCTGCCCGGCAGCCCCGTGGCGCGTCATGCGAGCGCCCAGCCTTCGCCGGACCTCACACGGCTACGCCTCGTCGGCCTTGCGGCGGCCGTGGATGCCCAGGATAACGAGCGTCCCGCCTATCGCCAGACACGAGGTCCACAGGCGTGGGTCCGTGGGATCGCCCGTCTTGGTAAGCTCGCGCTTGGGCGGGGTCGTTGGCGTAGGAGGCTTGGGTTTGACGGGGGTCAGCTTTGGCGCGGCCTCCACGTCATACGTCAAGACGCCGTCATCAATCTGCGGGACGCAGATGAGGAAGGGTGTGAACTCCTCGTAGCCCTTGGCGTCACCTGTTGCCTGGGTCTGCACGGCAAGGTACATGCCCGTAGGCAGGCTGCCAAAGCGAGTGACGCCATCCTTGCCAGACGTGGCCGAGACTCCGCTCGGCTTGCTCGCCTGAACGATCTTGTGCGCGGCCGCAGCCACGTCCTTGTTCTGCTTGGCGGTCATGCCAGAATCGAAGTCAAAGCCGAGGCTGACAAAGGGCTCCTCCAAGGTGAAGTGCGTGACGTCATCGTCCAGCGAAGCCACGCGGTACATCGTGACGGTTATGCCCTCGACCGAGGTCTTCTTGCCACCGCTTTCGTAAGCCATGGTGAGCGTGAGCGAGCCAGTGGTATCCGCACGCGCGATGCGCGTGGGCAGCAGCACAAGCGTGAGAGCCATGGCAAGGCTACACGCCAGCGCGAGCACCCCTCGCCTCAGGGCATGCGGGTGACCCAGCAGATAGTTTGTGTGTCGCATATGACGCAGATGCATCATGGTGCCTTTCTTGTTCCCATGCCGGCATGTGGCACGGAATGATTGCAGGTGCGGGCAAACAGCCCGCCAGCGCAGGCCTGCGTCGCCGGTAATGCGACGCAGGCTCTGCGTGAGACAGACTTACTCGGCAGCCTCGGAGCGGTCGTCCTTCTTCATGAGGTAGAAGGACACGCCCGCGATAGCGCCACCGATGGCCAGGTAGAAGAAGATGCCCGAACCGCCGGTCGCCGGGAGCAGACCCAGCTTCTTGTTAGTGATGAGAGCAGTGCCCTTGTTCTCCGGATCGCCAGACTGCACAAACTCGATGCTGGCATCGTTGTTCTTGGTGCCCCCGTCGTTCAGGAACGAGATGGGGTTACCCGAGCTATCCTGACCAGCCTTGTACGTCGACACCGTAGTCACCGTCTGCTTCGGAGTGGCTTCCTGCTGGTTGTCATCAAGCTTCGGAGTCTCGATCTTGACCTCGTACTGCGAGAGGATGAGGTCACCGCCGCCGGTCTTGCCATCGTTGGTAGTGCCGTCGGGCTCTGCGACATAGGTCGGGGTGATGGTGATGGTGTACTTAATGTTGGGGTTGAATGCGTAGCCAAGGGGAGCCTTAACCTCCTTGAGCTCATACACACCGGCATCCAGGCCCTTCATGGGAATGTAGCCGTTGGCGTCAGACTTGGCGTTGCCGCCACCAGTTGCCACCCTCAGACCATTGGCGTCGAACTTGATGACCTCGGGCGTGCAATCCTCAAAGCCACCCGTACCAGCCTCCGTACCGATGTGCTTCTTCACCATCGTGAGCTCAAACTCGGCACCCTGGAGCCAGGAGTACTTTGCACCGGAAGGCTTGCTGCCCTCCTTGATCTGTTCGCTGGTCGTCTCCTGTTGGATGATGTTGCCAGCAGCGTCGATACCGACCTTGCGCAGCTCGCTCGTCTTGGTGCCCTCGGGGCCGATCTCGTCAATCTTGCCAAAGACGTTGCCGTCAATGTCAAAGGTGTAATGACGCGTCTTGTCCTTGAGCTCTCCAACGCCGGTGGTGTCACTCGGGTTATTGGAGAAGTTCAGCGTAGCCGTGTTGTCCATCTGGTTGACCTGCAGGGCAGCATCAGAGGTGACCTTTGCCTTGTAGGTGATCTCGACAGTAGCACCGTTGTTGGCAGCCTGATACAGGAAGCCATCCTGACCACCATCTTTGGTGAGGTCGTCACCCAGGAACTCGACAACGAACTGCCGCTCCGAATTGATAGTTACCTTGTAATCCCTATCACGAACCGCAGTAATGGGATCATCCCCCATCATCACTGCGACGTTTATGTCAGTGGCTACAGCCGCGCTTCCGTCGGCTTTGGACAGGATGAGCCCCGTGGTCAGATCGTCTGTAACCTTGAACTTGGCGTCGGTGAAGTTCTTGGTATAGGTAACCAGCGGCACAGTGATCTTGAAGTCGACCACGTCGCCGACGGCAACATCGTTCTGCTTGTCCGCCTCGGTGCCCGACTCCTTGTCGATAGTCACCGGCGACTCCTTGAAGATGCTGTTGTCGCCGACAGGCTTATAGGTAGTCCCATCCGGAACCAGTGCAAGAGTGTCGGTCTTGTCCTCGGAATCAAAGTCTGCGGAGACGAAGACGGGCTTGTAGACCACGTTCTTGTTGTTGGCGGAAGGCGTTGCAACAACCATGTAGACGCCAGCGTCAGCAGAGTAGCCGTCGGTGGCAGCGGCGATGGTCTTCTCGACCACACCACCTTCGCTGGCCGTTCCCATGTCTGTGGAAGAAGCCTTGTTTGCGCTAAGTGCAACAGAAATCGCGTTGGCGATATCGGGCGTGATGACCTGCTTGTCTTCACCCGAAACCATCAGATCAGAAATGGTGTATTCGGATCCGTCGATCTTCCCATCACCACCGTCATCGACGGCCGCGGTGAGCTTCCATGCCTTTGTGGCCGGATCCTGCTCGACAATCTTGTAATAGACGGCAGTATCTCCCTGCGTGAGGCCAGACACACTAATCTTGCCATCAAGTGCCGGATCGGCACCCAGAGCTGCTACAGGGAACAGCCCTGCCACAATCGCGCCAGTTGCGATGGCACCCACCAGCTTGTTCTTCCAACTTGTCATTCTCAAAACTCCTTTCGTAGTGCATTTGTTCTACGATTTGCTGCCGTTTGCTTGCTTCTCGTCACGTTGTCAGGCCATCAAACCACCACCCAACAGTCCG
>JAGAVX010000040.1 GCA_017941705.1 Atopobiaceae bacterium | reverse complement strand
ATGCCAGCTGCCATCGGACCAGGCACCGAGTCGTCGCCCATCTTGGGCAACTTGCTCGAGGTGGAGCCACCGGTCTTGGCAGTCTGCGTCCGTCCGGACGCCCCGCCTCCGCCGTTAGAGCCTCCGCCGCCACCCGGCACGACAGGATCACCGCCCGGCACGACAGGGTCCTCACCCTCTGGCACATTCGTCCACACGCGCACCGGAGCGTCAGCCATGCCACCGTAGACCAGGTTGGATCCGCCCACCGTGAAGCTGTCCATGTAGGTGCGCTTCGTGTCCGTGTCGGGATTGACCGCCTGCGGGAACACGCAGTAGGTACCCGGCTCGACGGCAAACTCAACGGCCTCCTCGACATACTCCTCGCCCATGGCATTAAGGGTGCCATCAGGCACAACGATCGGGTCGCTCGCAACGAAGGAGATGAACTTCTCGCCCTCCCAGTCCTCGGGAATGGTGACGGTCACGCGATAGACGGCCTTCTTGCCGGGTACCAGGGCAAAGTCGTCCTCCACGTTGATGAACTTGCCGTCCTCGTAAGGCGTGAACGCCGAGTCGACGAGGGTGTCCGCACTAAAGACGAGGTCGAGGGCGCACCCCGTGACCTCTGCGACCTCGGAGTCCCTCTCGACCTTGCCGTCCTTGTCGATAATCGGGTGATGCTCGAACATCTGCAGGTGGCAGCCCCCGATGAAGGTGTTGCCGTCGTTGCGCAGCGTCACGTTGAAGGTCATGCGGGATCCGGGCTTTCCCACCGGGATGTGCGCCTCGCAGCCAATGGCGGTGACGCAGCGCAGCTGTGGAACCGACGTGTACCACAGGTCGCAGGCATGATAGAGCGTGGAGCCGTCCTTGGCCGTGTCTCCCGTATCGACCAGTTGGGTGGTGACCATCTCGACCGGCGCGTTTGACACGCGCGTGTCAAGCATGCTGAGCGTGTCCATGTCGTGGGCAACCTCGGCCACGACAAAGGGGTCGGAGAACTTGATGCCGTCAGTTCCGCGGATGCGGCTCGCAGCAACCTGGTACAGGGGCGTGTCCTCGTTGGGTGTCTCGGTGGTTCCCGCGTCACCACTCGCGTCATGGTAGATGCGCCCATCGTCACCTTCGCGCGCCTGCTGCCAGAAGATGAAGTTGCCCTTGCCGTTGAGCGCGAAGGTCGAGAAGTTGAAGTGGTCGGGGCCGACGGGCGTAAAGGAGAGCGTGGGCGCGCCGTCCGCGCCGTCGGTCCAAACGGCCGTATGCAGGCGCCAGCGGCCGCGGTCCAACGCGTCCTGGTCGCTCCAGAGGTTCTTTGCCTCCATCTCCTGCACGTAGTCGGCCTCGGGGTACGAGCACAGGAAGCAGTCGCGTTGAGGCCAAGGCACCAGGCGCAGCTTCTGGGGCAGGTCCACCGCGCGCTTGAAGCTGGTGAACTTGCCCCTCGCGAACTTCATGACAAAGAAGATGGTCTGGTCATGGGCGACCAGCGTGAGCGTGTAGGCCCCGCCAATCTGCGGCGAGATCGACATCTCGAAGATGGCGCCGTGCTCGATGGGCCCGAGGACCTGGTCGATCATGTCGTGCTTGGGAACCGTAATCGTGCGCGTGACCATGTTGTAGAGCAGGAACCGCACGTTGGTTGTGACCACGGAGGCGTCGTCGGTCAACGTACCCTCGGGTGTGGCGGCGTTGCGGTCGAGGTAGGAGATGAGCAGGGTCGTGCTGTCGGTGCTGCCGTCAACGGGGCAGCGGATGTTCGAGATGGAGTGGTAGCGCCCGTCATTGGGGCCAAAGATCTCACTGCCCGAATGGGCGATCGTGAGTGCGTCGATGGTGCCAAAGGCTACACTCGAGTCAAAGTCGAAGTACGTGAAGACGAGGTTGGTCGCGGCATCGGCAAACGACGTCGAATCGCCCTGCTCGCGCCTGCTCGAGACCACCACCAGGTGCACCAGCTGGAAGCTGTCGCTCCCGTCGCCGTGCTGCGTGACGGCGATGCCAAAATCGTAGTCGTAGAGCTCGTTGTGGTCAAAGCCCCAATCCGAGATGTCAAAGTCGATGACGTGGCTTCTGCCGGCATATTGGGGCAGCGAGACCTCTTGTCCGTCCACCTCCTGGTAGGTGTCGAGGGCAGTCATGATGATGCGCGTGCGCATCTTTCCGTTCACGGAGGCAGAGCCGATGCGGAAGCAGCAGGTCGCATGGACCGTCGTGCCGTCGATCACCGTCAGGAGGTCGACCACCTCGATGCGGGGGTCGCCGTAGACGGGACGCGTGTTGAGCTTGACGTCGGAGCTGGGCTTGACGCCGCCCTGCTTGCCCAGCTGTGCAATCGTTGCCTCAGGGATGATGAGGCTGGACTCAGCCTGGACAAAGAGCCCCTCGTCCACCGGAGTGTACTCGATGCGCGAGGCACGGCGACGAAGCCTCGGGCGTGCAGGCGCAGGCTCGGTCGGAGAGGCCGCGACGGCCTCCTCGGTTGCCGGCTGTGGCTGCTCCCCGACAGGAGGCACCGACTGGGCTTCGCCGGCTTCCGACTGCTCCCCTTCTGCCATCGCAGCCAGGTCTTCCCCATCCGCCATCGCCGACAGGCCCTCTTCGACTGCAAGCGCTGCCAGGCCTTCCTCGGCAATCGGCTCGGACGGCTGCTCCTCGCTCGGCTGCTCCGCCGTCTGACCCTCGGCCTCCTGCTCCACCGGCTGCTGGTCGCCCGCCTGCTCCAGACCCCCATCTTCCTTGTCAAAGCCGGGAAGCTGAATGACGTAGTAGCTTATCGTCCGGCCATCGTCGAGCTGTTCGTCGACCAGCTCGTCCTCGCAGAAGTCGAGCCAAGAGTGGACTTCGATCTCCTCTTCCTCCTGCCCGGTGACCTTCTCCTTGCCATCGAACTCCTTGGTCTTCTCAAGCATGCTGTCGGTCACGATCTGCATCTGGCTGAGCAGCTCGGCCAGAGGGATGTCAGCGAGTGCCGAGAGCGGGTCGGCAGCCTGGCTCAACATTCCGCCCTTCCAGTTGTCATAGAACGCCTTGTAAGGCCAGTTCCTGATGTTGAAGGTGTGCGAGAAGAGGAGGAACTGCAGGATGAGCGTTATCTGCGCGGAGTAGCCATAGATCTTGTGCGGCATCTCCCTTGCTCCTGCACCCACAATGAAAAGCCCAAAGTACATGGTGAGCGTGAACCTGCCCTTGATCGACACAGACGCGACGCCGTCCACGCCGATACCGATCGAGAGGGCCGGAGTGATGTTGAGAGTAAGCGAGACGCCCGTGTTGTCGTAGTCCCACTTCCACTTGCTAATGTCGGCGCCGTCGTGGATCAGCGTCCCTCCGGGCACGGGGTCGGTCTTGAAAGACGGACCGATGGTGAGGTTGAACGACACGTCGATCGAAAAGCCGACGAGAACTGGTATGGGACCTGCCCAGAAGTTCTCGGTAAGCGAGTAGCCCATGTTGAAGAAGAGCTGGAACGCCCCCTGGCCCTGAAGGTAGTTCTTCTTCGAGTCCCACTTGGCCATGAGCACGAGCTGAGCCGTGACGTCCGCATGAAACGCCTGCGAGAAGTTGATCTGGCGCACCTTGCCCGGTTGGGTTCTGGTGGTCGATGCCTTCTTCTTCATCTTGTCAATCTTGTCGCAGGCCTTGTCGAACTGCTGGCCCACCGTCTTGAGCGGCCAGAAGTGCAGCCCCTTGGTACTCTCGTCTTTACCATTGTCTGTGTGGTAGCCCCAGCTGGGAGTCTTGGCCGTGAATTGCAGGTAGCCAAAGGGATTGAAGCAGCAGTTGACGTAGAAGTCCGGGATGTACGAAAAGATGGGCGTGTTGCCGACGATAGGCACGCCGTCTGGCCAGTTGCCAAAGCCCATGGTGTTGGTGTTGAGGTTGTTGAAGGGTTGGCAGTAGGTATCGGGTTTCTCCTCCTCGCTCTTCTTTGCCTGACCCTGCGTGACGGAGGCGTGCAAGTCGACCTCGGCGACGTTGTTGCCCTGGGTGATCCGAACCTTGTACGCGCCGTCTACATTGAGGCCGTGGTCACCTCCCTGTAGCAGGAACTGCTCCTCCATGCTCACATCAAGGGCGCCGTTTATTGGGGTCGCCGTCGTGCTCGTGACGATTCGCTCGCTTCCCGCCTCGATGAGCTCCACGGTTGCCGGGTCGTCGCTCCAAAGGCTGCGCCACTGCACGACGCAGGGGTTCGTGTCCGTCATGTCGTCGTTCACGTAGAAGGTCGACGCGTCGTCGGCCGAATACAGGATGTCCCACTCATCAAGGGAGACCTTGCGGGGATAGGGTGTCGGTTTCTCGGAGAGGGCGCGGGTGTCCACCACGATCGTGCTCGGCCCCTCGATGTACATCCTGCCTGCCTCGAACTCGCGGTAGCCCGCCTTCTCGACCGTGATGGTGCCATTGAACTGGTAGGTCTCAAGCTGGTCGACGGGCATGTTGTCTGGATTCTCGGCCATCGTGCTGATGTCAAAGACCGCAATGCCGTTGTCTTCGGTGGTCGTTGTGATCGAGACGTTGTTGTAGCGCGAGGTGAGCGTCACCATGGCGCCGGCAATCGGATTCGCCCCGGCGGACTTTGCCAGGTCGCCCACATAGACGCAGCATTGGTGCCGGTTGGCGATGTAGATGTCGGCCTCTTTGATGATCTCGTTCAGCTGCTCCTCGGCGATCTTCCCGCCATCGGCCTCGGAATAGTACACGGTTCCCTCTTCGGCAACCGCAACCGTGGGAGATCTGAACACCATGTAAGAAACTGATGCGAGCGAGCCGGCAGCAGCCTTGAAGAAGCCACGGCGCGAGAGGGTCGTGGCGCGATGGTCATCATGCATCTTGTGTTTCCTTGCTCGTCGAGGATATCGTGATCGGGACACAACTCAACAGATAGTAACTCATCCTGTCCCTGTTGCTCATCGTAGCGGTTTTTGTTTTTCGTGTGCGTGAAAGGCAGTCTTCCCGCACCGCATTCGTCGAGGGCATGCTGCTTGCATCATATCGCCTGTATGCCGCTAAAAAACTCGACCCAAGCCGGAAACCCAGCTTGGGCCAAAACGGATCACATAAAAGCCTTGCGCTCTATCGCCACAACACTACGCATGGAAGTTGAGGCCATCGGGGTTGGAGTCCTTGAGCATGACGTCGTGGGCGCCACCCTCCACGAGCGAGGTGGCCGACACGAGCGTGAGCTTGGCCTTGTCGCGCAGCTCGGGCAGGTCAAGCGCGCCGCAGTTGCACATCGTATGCACGACCTTGGTGAGCGAGGCCTGCACGTTCTCCTTGAGCGGGCCGGCGTAGGGCACGTACGAGTCGACGCCCTCGACGAAGGTCAGGCCCTTCTTGCCGCCGAGGTCGTAGCGCTGCCAGTTGCGGGCGCGCGCCGAACCCTCGCCCCAGTACTCCTTGACGTAGGAGCCGTTGACCGAGAGGCGCCTGGTGGGGCTCTCGTCAAAGCGGGCAAAGTAGCGTCCGAGCATGAGGAAGTCAGCGCCCATGGCGAGGGCCAGGGTCATGTGATAGTCGTAGACGATGCCGCCGTCAGAGCAGACCGGCACGTAGATGCCCGTCTCCTCGAAGTAGCGGTCGCGCTCGGCGCACACGTCGATCAGAGCGGAGGCCTGACCGCGGCCAATGCCCTTCTGCTCACGCGTGATGCAGATGGAGCCGCCACCGATGCCAACCTTGACGAAGTCCGCACCGCACTCCGCCAGGTAGCGGAAGCCCTCGGCGTCGACGACGTTGCCCGCACCGACCTTGACGGTGTCGCCGTACTGCTCGCGGATCCAGTCGATGGTCATCTTCTGCCACTCGGAGTAGCCCTCGGAGGAGTCGATGCACAGGACGTCGGCGCCCGCCTCGAGAAGCAGCGGCACGCGCGTGGCATAGTCGCGCGTGTTGATGCCCGCACCGACGATGTAGCGCTTGTGCTCGTCGAGCAGCTCGTCGGGCAGGGACTTGTGCGAGTCGTAGTCCTTGCGGAAGACCAGCGACACCAGGTTGCCCTTGCTGTCCACGATGGGCAGGCAGTTGAGCTTGTGCTCCCAGATGATGTCGTTCGCCTTCTTGAGGGTGGTCTTCTCGTTGGCGACGATGCAGCGGTCGGCCGGCGTCATGAACTCCGACACGACCTTGCCGGGGTCGTCGCGGGAGACACGGTAGTCACGGCTGGTGACGATGCCGCGGAACTGGCCGGTCGGGGTGCCATCCTCGGTCACGGGCATGGTCGAGTGGCCCGTGCGAGCGAGGATCTCGAGGACGTCGGCAAGGGTCATATCGGGCGTGAGCGTGGAGTCCGACACGACGAAGCCAGCCTTGTAGGTCTTGACCTCGCGAACCATGGCCGCCTCGTCCTCGGGCGTCTGCGAGCCGTAGATAAACGAAACGCCACCCTCTTGCGCAAGAGCGATGGCGAGTCGCGGACCAGAGACCGACTGCATGATGGCGGACACCATGGGGATGTTGAGCACGATGTCACTCTGATCCCCACGCTTGAACTTTACAAGCGGGGTCTTGAGCGAGACGTTCGACGGGATGTTCTCTGCCGAGGAGTATCCAGGGACGAGCAGGTACTCGGAAAAGGTGTGGGACTCCCCCTCAAAGAATGTTGCCATGTAGGCCTCCTTGGAAAAAAGTGCCGCTTGCCGTGAAACGCATACGTCTCACCGAATATGTTGAAGAGATTGTATCAGAGATATAGTGACCGTGTGGCAACAGCTTCAGGTTCATTACTCCCACAGAGGTGTGCGTCGGGGACAGGCACCAGCGCACGGCGGCGTGCATCGAGGACAGGCACCAGTGCACGGCGGCGTGCATCGGGGACAGGCACCAGCGCACGGCGGCGTGCGTCGGGGACAGGCTTCCCGCTCGGAAGCGTACATTATTTTCAACATTTGTTTTCAACATTTGATATTTTATGGGATCTCCTGGGTAGGATATGTCGAAAACTATCGATTGGTGGCCCGCCATGTCTAGAAGAAACCGTCAGCTGAGCGAATCCGGATACTATCACGTTGTGCTGCGTGGTGTGGGAAAGATGATTCTTTTCGAGGGGCGCTCCGATTACCAGGCCTTTTTGAAACTCTTAGCCAATCATGCCGCTAAACATGGAGCCGCAATCATCGCTTATTGTCTAATGAGCAATCACATTCATTTGGTTCTACGCGACGACGAACGCAACCTGAGTACTCTCATTCATGGCATGGCCACGGCTTACGCCAAACGCTTCAACGAGCAAAACTGCCATGTTGGTCACGTATTCCAGAGCAGATTCTTCAGCCTCCCAATCGATTCGGACGAACGCTTGCTCGAAGCCGTTAGGTACGTGCACCAAAACCCCTATAAGGCTGGAGTCGACACCATAGAAGACTACGAGTGGTCAAGCTACCGCGAATACGTCAGACGGCCGAAGCTTGTTGAGACTGGCACGATAAAAGGGATGCTCAAGAGCATCGATGCGTTCGTACGCTTCATGCATGAACCAGGAAGCTCTTACCGACTGCCGACCATCGAGAAGGTCAAACTGAATGATCAGGACGCAGCCCTCTTGATGCATGAAGTGCTCAACCGAACGGAGATTCAAGCACTTTCCGGCGACTCACGGTCAGAGCGAGACACTGCGCTTCGCAAATTACGCGACGCCGGGATTGGCATTGCCCAGGCAGCTCGAATCACGGGTATCGGACGAAACGTAGTCAGCAGGGCTTACACGAAGGCCCAGTGACAACGCGGGCGCGCAGAAAAGCCTGTCCCCAATGCACGCGGGCTACTCGCCGGCGTTTACGACCTCGTCGAAGTTGACGGCAATGTCATGGCGGGTGGGCACCCACTCCACCTTCTTGAAGAAGGCGATGACGCCGATGGGAATGTAGCTGAGCATGAACACGGGGAACGTGAACAGGTTGGTGAAGATGCGCATCTTGCGACCATGGATATGCTTGCGCTCAACGATCGTGGTGATGAACCCCATCGCAAAGAACGAGAGGTATGCGCCCACGACCAGCATGATCAGCGAGCCGAACGCCATGCGTAGCTCAGCCGCGGTGGCGATGAACCCGTGGCTCATGGAGCCGATCAGCAGATAGGACAGGTTGACGAACGCAGAGAGCAGCGTAAGCAGGATGCCGGGCGCGATGGTCATGAACATGTCGTAGGCCGCGAAGCGCCCCGAGGCTATCGCACGCACCAGCTCGCCACCGTAACTGAAGAAGATCTGGTAGAAGCCCTTGGTCCAACGCATGCGCTGCACCCAGGACGCATGGAAGGTCACCGGCTGCTCGTCGAAGAACTCAGCCGGCGCATAGCCGATCTGGATGTTGTGGATGCTGCAGAAGGTCGAAAACTGGATGTCCTCGGTGAGGGTGTGGAAGTCCCACCCGTGCATGCCCTTCACGATCTTGGACGAGACGAGCCACCCAGAACCCGAGATGGCGCAACTGGTGCCATTCATCATGCGCACGTTGTTGAGGAAGCGCGCCTCGCGGATGTACCACAACGCAGAAGCCGCGCTGATCCAGCTCGAGTTGAAGTTCTTGGAGTTGCGATAGCTCGTGCACACGAGATAGCCCATGTCAAAGGCGTCATTCATGATGTCGGTGTAGCCGGGTGAGAGGACGTTGTCGGCATCCATGACAAAGAACGCGTCGTAGATGTCACCGTACTCGTTGAGGATGCGGTCAAAGCCGTAGTCCATGACCCAGCTCTTGCCCTTGCGTGCGAGGTCATTGCGCTCGTAGACGATGGCGCCCGCCTCGCGCGCACGGGCTGCAGTGTTGTCGGTGCAGGCGTCCGCCACCACAAAGCAGTCGATGAGCTCGCGGGGATAGTCCTGCGTGAGAATCGACTCGACAAGGTTGGCGATGACCGCCTCCTCGTTGTGGGCCGCGATGAAGTAGGCATAGCGATGCTTCACCTTTGCCTTGGGCAGCACGACATTGCCGCGCACCAGACTGATCAGCAGGTAGATGATCTGGTAGAAGTAAGCGACGAAGAAGAGCGTACCTATGATGTTGTTGAAGATGACGATGGGCGGGACACCCAGCGGATTGAACTCCACGGAAGGCTCCTTACGTCTTGCCTACATGCCCAGTTGGGGACAGAGCTGCTCCCCCACTGTGGTACGGCCCATGCTACTCGGGCCGATCTCATCAAGTATAGCCAGCAGGTTCCCGGGCAAGGTGTCTCGGCACGAGATGGGCTCACCGGTCACAGGATGGTCAAAGCTCACGCTCCACGAGTGCAGAAACTGGCGCTTGAGGTGGTGGTTACTGCGGTCATCGCCCCTGCCGTAGAGCTGGTCTCCGACGCAGGCGTGGTTGGTGTGGCGCATATGCACGCGAATCTGGTGCGTGCGTCCGGTGTACAGGTGACACTCGACCAGCGTGTAGCCCTCGTCGAAGCGACCGGCCTCAAAGCGCTCGAGCACGCGGAAGGTGGTGATCGCCTCGCGCGCCAGTGGATCGTCCGAGACGGTCATGCGCAGGCGGTCTCGCTTGCTGCGGGCAATGCCGGTGGTGATGGTCCCCTCATCAGGAGCGATGTAGCCATGCACCAGCGTGATGTAGCGCCGGTCCAGCGTGCGCAGGCGAATCAGGTCCTGCAGCGCCTGCTGGGTCCCGTCGTCCTTGGCTGCCAGCATGAGGCCCGAGGTGTCCATGTCAAGCCGATGTACGATGCCGGGGCGATCCTCGCCCTGCAACATGCCCAGATGCTCTGGCCCGCAATGCGCGACCAGGGCATTTGCCAGCGTGTCATCGGTGTGGCCGGGGCTGGGATGGCACACCAGCCCCGGCTGCTTTGACAGCACGATGAGATAGTCGTCCTCAAAGCGCACATCCAGCGGGATGTCGTAGTTGGGTCGCAGCGTGGCGGGCGCCGTGTCGACCTCGGGCAGCGTCACCCTGATGCGATCGCCCAACAGGACGCGCTCGGACTTGCTCCCCGCATCGGTCGAGTTGATGAGTACGGCACCCTCCTCCACCAGACGCGCGCAAGCAGAGCGGGACGGCATGCCCTCCCCCGTCGCCATGAAGGCGTCGAGGCGCATGCCGTCCTCACGTGGACCAACCAGCAAGTCGACGATCCTGCTAGGCATGCAGCCCACCATCGACGTTGTTATGCTCGGAGCGGCCCTCGGTCGCCTCCCAGCGCAGGTACAAGACCAGGCTCGTCAGGACGCCGCAGGTCACAAAGATATCTGCGACGTTGAACACCGGGAAGTCGATGAACGTGGTCGCCAGGAAGTCGGTCACCGACCCTGTGGCCACGCGGTCGATCATGTTGCCCACTCCCCCGCCAGCGACACAGCCCAGCGAAAGAACGAGCGAGAAGGGCAGTTCGTTGTTCCACACGAGGTAGCAGGCAACCACGAAGGCCACCGCCGCGCATAGCACGAACACCCAGGTGGCCCCACGACCGATGCTGAACGCAGCGCCCGTGTTCTCCACCCGATACAAGTCGATCACGCCGGGGATGAACGGCCGCGGGGCCGACCCCAGGGGCATGAGGTGCCGCACGGCGACCTTGGTTACCTGGTCGGCGATGACCACCAGGATTGCCGTCAGCCAGAAGGCGACAACGCTCATGCCCTGACGTGAGAATCCATTGCTTACCTGCACGTACGCTACTCCTGGGCCTCGATTGCGGTCATGACGTCATGGCAGCGGTCGCAGAGGCCATCCTCGCCCAGCTCACGCCAGTTCCAGCAGCGCGGGCACTTCTCGCCGTGGGCGGCGTGGACCTCGCAGGCGAGCTCGTCGCCCTCGGCCACCTCGACGGCGGAGCAAACGAAGACCTCGGCAAGGTCAAAGCCATGGCCGAGCTGCGCAAAGGCATCGGCAGGAAGCGTGAGGTGCGCCTCGGCAGCCTGCGTCGTCTTCTCGGTCACGACGCCTTCGGCAAGGGCGGTCTCATAGGCCTTGGTGAAGGCGGCGCGGGCCTCGATGAGCGCCTGATAGGCGGGCAGCAGCGGCTCGTACTCGCTGGCAGCCATCGGAGCCTGGTACCAGTCGAGCAGCGCAGCGAACTCCTGGCCGTCACGCATGCTGGCCGGCAGGTACGCCATGACCTCGTCGCAGGTGTACACCAGGATCGGCTGCAGGTCATGCACGAGCATGGTCAGCAGTGCGGCCCAGACGGTCTGGGCGCTGCGGCGCTCGAGGCTGTCCTTGCCACCACAGTACACGCGGTCCTTGGTGGCATTGAGGTAGCCATTGGAAAGCTCGGTCACCACGAAGTCGTACAGCGTGCGGTACACGGCGTTGAAGTGGTAGTCGCGATACGCCTGGCTCACCTGCTCGTGGACCTCGCACATACGGGCAAGCATCATGCGGTCGTAGGGCAGCAGGTCGGCCACGGCCACGGCGTCGGTCGCGGGATCAAACTGGCCCTCGATCTCGCCGAGCAGGAACTTGAAGTTGTTGCGGAAGCGACGGTAGGCGGCACCCACGTGGTCGAGGATCTCCTTGTCGCAGGGAACGTCAGTCGAGGTGTCGACAGAGGCGACCCACAGGCGGAGGATGTCGGCACCACGCTGGTTGCACTGCTCGTTGGGGTCGATGACGTTGCCCAGGCTCTTGGACATCTTGCGGCCCTGGCCGTCGAGCGTGAAGCCCTGCGAGATGACCGCCTTGTACGGCGCCTGGTCGTAGGCACCGACCGACGTCATCAGCGAGCTCATGAACCAGCCGCGATGCTGGTCGGAGCCCTCGAGGTAGACGTCTGCCGGGAAGGCGAGGTAGTCGCGGTGGCGGCACACGGCGGTGTGCGAGACGCCGGAATCCCACCACACGTCGAGGATGTCGCGGTCGGCCTTGAGATTATGGCCGCCGCACTTGGGGCAGGTGCAGGCCTCGCCCAGGTAGGTGACGGGGTCGTCGGTGAACCAGTGGTCGGAGCCCTGCTCGCGGAACAGCTTGATGACGGCATCGAGCGTGTCGTCGTTCATGACCGTCTCGCCGCAGTCCTGGCAGGTGAAGGCAGGGATGGGAACGCCCCAGTTGCGCTGGCGCGAGATGCACCAGTCGGGACGGCCCTCGACCATGCTGCCGATGCGGTTGACCGAGTGGGAGGGATAGAACTTGACCTTCTGCAGCTCGGAGAGCGCCTGCTTGCGCAGCCCCGTGGCATCCATCGACACGAACCACTGGCTCGTGGCGCGGAAGATGACCGGGTTCTTGCAGCGCCAGCAGTGCGGGTAGCTGTGGCTGATGTCCTCGTGCATGATGAGCATGTCGCGCTCGCGCAGCCACTCGATGATCTTGGGGTTGGCCTCGTTGACCTCCATGCCGGAGAACGGACCGCCGGTGCCCATGCCCTCGCCCTTGAAGAACACGCCGTCATCGTCGACCGGCATGACCACGGGCACGTCGAACTTCATGCCCGCCAGGTAGTCGTCGACACCGTGGCCAGGGGCGGAGTGCACGATGCCCGTGCCGTCCTCGAGCGTGACGTAATCAGCATAGATGAACTTGCCTTCCTCGCCCTGCTCGCCAAAGATGGGCTGCTTGTAGCGGTTCTCCGCGAGCTCGGTGCCCGTCGCGTGCCAGATCTCGCCGTCGGCGCCATTGACCAGGCAAGCGTCCTCCCAGCCGAACTTGGCCGTGCACTTCTCCCACAGGGCCTCGGCAAAGATGTAGGCGCGACCGTCATGCTCCACAGCCACATACGCCGCCTCGGGGTGCAGGATGACGGCGTCGTCGGCCGGCAGCGTCCAAGGCGTGGTGGTCCAGATGGCGACGTCGAGGCGACCCTCCCAGGCTTCGAGGCCAGCGGGGGTGGTGGTCATCTCAAAGCGGACGAAGATGGCGGGGCTGACCTCGTCGGCGTACTCGATCTCGGCCTCGGCGAGCGCGGTGTGGCAGTGCGAGCACCAATGCACCGGCTTGCGACCGCGGTAGATGGCGCCCTTGTCGAAGATCGCCTTGAAGATCTCGATGTCGGTGGCGTCGTAGTCGTTGGTGTAGGTGAGGTAGGGATTGTCCCACTCGCCCAGCACGCCCAGGCGCTTGAAGCCCTGGCGCTGCGTGTCGACCTGCTCGACCGCCATCTTGCGGCAGAGCTCGCGGATCTTCTCGGTGGGAAGCTGGCGGAACTTCTCCGCGCCGACCATGTCCTCGACCTTGTGCTCGATGGGCAGGCCGTGGCAGTCCCAACCGGGGACGTAGGGAACCTCGCGCCCCTGCATGATCCAGTAGCGGTTGATGATGTCCTTGCTGATCTTGTTCTGTGCGTGACCCAGATGGATGGGGCCGTTGGCGTACGGAGGACCATCGTGCAGCACGAAGCGCTCGTGTCCGGCGTTCTTCTTGAGGGCCAGCTCGTAGACGCCGGCCTCCTCCCACGCTGCCAGGCGCTTGGGCTCGTTCTGCGCGAGGTTGCCGCGCATGGGGAAGCCCGTCTGGGGCAGGTTCGTGGTCTGCTTGTACTCGTTTGCCACCTTGCGTCCTTTCTTTTCCTGGGCACAAAAAATGCGCCCGCCCCTCCTGCTGGGACGAAGCGCACGCATCATCGAAGGCACTTCGTGTAAACCACCCAGCGTGCGGAGACCCGCAGTACTCGGCTGGCCTGTCTCGGCGGCCACTCCGGCAGCGTCTACTGGCGGGACAACCCGCGTTTGGGCTGCAGCTCAGGGGTGATACCCCATGGACTGCGGACGTGGGCTCTCAGCTCCCCCACTCTCTGTCGACCGCAGTGACCCACAGGACGCGTCCCCGTCACAGCTCTGGGTCGCGATGATACCACTTGTCGTGCCAAAAAGCAGGCAGATGCGACCATTCGCCGAACTCACATGCGAGGGTGTGGCGGAGGGAGTCGGCACCCGCGTGGCACGCATGCTCCCCGGGAACAGCTGTGCCGCTGGGAGGGCTGGGACTCGAAAGGCAAGGCCCGAGCTAGGATGATAGAGGCGTGCCACTGCCAGCGGAAAGGACTTGCCATGACACGTGATATCTCGCCCATCCTGCCCGGCACCCCCATTAGCAGGCGCGCGGCATTGGGCCTATTCGCCTCCGGGAGTGTTGCGGCCCTGTCCGGATGCAAGAAGCCCGCGCCCGAGCAGCCTGGCAAAGACACCTCGTCAGAGGAGCCTGAGCCGACAGCTGAGGCACTTGAGCGTCCCTCGCTCTTTGCGATGGCCTCCCTGCCGCCTGAGCCCACCGTCACAGCGGCTGCAGAGCCTTATGCGATTGGGCCAGGGCTTGCCAACGTCGATGTGCCATCGGACTTCTTCCTTGGCGAGGCACAGCTGGCCTTGCTCGAGCAACAGGGCTTCTTCGTCGACGGTGACAGCTGGAACGACGAGTTCTACCCCGTCTACGAGGCCAATCGCTATCACAGTCGCGCCAACCTCGTGACGGTCGACTCGCTCATGCACACCTATCACCTGTACTTTCAGCACCTGCTCAAGGAGCTGGAGCGAAGCTCGCTACGAGACTCCCTGGCACAGGTCTCGGGACTCATGCGCGACGCCAGCTTGGCTCAGCTCGACTCACTGAGGTCCACCGAATGGGAGGGTGCGGCACGCGCCGACGCCAGCTTCTTTGCCGTAGGTGCCGCACTGCTCGACCCCGACGCCGCCGTGTCCGACGAGCTCGCCGAGACCGTCTCGGAGGAGGTCGCGCGCATCGAGGCAGCATCCGGAGCGCAGCAGTCGCTGATCACGGGCGAGGTCGTGGACTACACGCAGTTCGTGCCACGGGGCTACTACGCCGGCGACGAGACGCTCGAGCGCTACTTCCGTGCGATGATGTGGTATGGACAGGTCAGCTTCTACCAGCGCATCGAGGATCACGATCGCAGCGCGCTGCTGATGACGCTCGCCCTCGACGGTGAGGCGCTCGCGCAATGGGAGAAGGTCTACGCCATCACCAGCTTCTTTGCCGGCGTGAGCGATGACTGTGGCTACTACGAGTATCGACCCGCCATCGACCAGGCATACGGCGCCACCACAACCGTCGCCAACCTGCCCGGCAACGACGAGGCATGGCAGTCGTTCCGCACGCTTATCGCCCAGATGCCCGCGCCACAGATCAACTCGCTTCCCGGCGGAAACGCGCAGGAGCTGGGCGAGAACAGGTGCTACCGCTTCATGGGCCAGCGCTTCTCCATCGACGCGGCAATCTTCCAGCAGCTCATCTACAGCAACGTCGGTGACGCGCCCGACGGGTCACGACGCATGCTCCCCGACGCGCTGGACATCCCGGCAGCCTTTGGATCTGACGAGGCGCTCACCATCCTCGATGCCAACGGCGCCACCGCCTATCCCAACTACCGCGAGAACCTCGACGCGCTGCGAACGCAGGTCGAGACTGCCTCCGACACCTTCTGGCAGGCGAGCCTCTACAACCAGTGGCTGCTCACGCTCCGGCCGCTGCTCGAGCCCAAAGGCGAGGGCTACCCGACGTTCATGCAGTCCACGCAGTGGGTACGCAAGTCGATCGAGTCGTTCTTGGGCAGCTACACCGAGCTCAAGCACGACACGGTCCTCTACGCCAAGCAGGCGATGGCGGAGGGAGACGGTCCCATTCCCGAGGAGCGTGACGACCGCGGATATGTCGAGGCCGAGCCGCTTGTGTTCGCACGGCTGGCATGCCTGTGCTCGGTCACGTCCCAAGGCCTTGCGCACATGGAGATGATCGGGCCCGAAGGAGCCGACGACTTGCAGATTCTCGAGCAGCTGGCAAGCCAGCTCGCAGCGATCGCCGCAAAGGAGCTCGGCGGCGAGCTCCCCAACGAGGACGAGTTCGAGCTCGTCAGGAGCATCGGCGTACAGCTCGAGCACTTCTGGGAGCAGGCCTGGGCGGAGGATGCCGAGCGAACGGGCAACTACCTGCGCACGCAGCAGTACCCCGCCTCACTGGTGGTCGACGTTGCGGCCGGAGGCGACAGCTGCCTCGAGCTCGCCTGTGGCAAGGTCCGCACTCTCTATGCCGTCGTGCCCGTAGAGGGGAGCCTCCGCGTGGCGTCAGGGCCGGTCTTTGGCTTCTACCAGTTCGAGCAGCCCGCCTCGCAGCGCCTGACCGACCCAGAGTGGCGCGAAATGCTGCAGATGAGCTACTCCTCCCCCACCGAAGCCACCACGCCCGAGCCCTGGACCAGCGAATACCTCTTCCGTAGGAACGCATAGCGGTGCGCGGAGGAGACGATCAAAGGGACCGCCGGTCGCGGGGCGCGCTGGCAGGCATGGTAGTAACCATAGTCCTTCTGCTGGGAGGGCTTTGGTTGGCGAACAGGCTCGAGCTGTTCATACCCTCTTGGGTGAGCTGGCAGAAGACGTCTGCCGCTGTCGATCTTGACCGCGATGGTCGCGAGGAACGTATCGAGCTTGCCAATGGGAGATGCTGCGTCGAGGACGCCAGTGGTGCGGTTCTCTACAAGACGCCTGGCGATTGGCACATCACGCGCGTCGCGACAGGCGATGTCGATCTCGATGGAGCGAACGACCTGCTCATGCTCACGTGGCGCCGTGGCAACTACGGCACTTCGCGCCCCTTTTGGGACACGAGCGTCGACTTTCGCATGACCGAGCACCTCTACGTGTTCGAGATGCGCGAGGGTCGACTGGTTCCCAAGTGGATGTCACATGAGCTTGGGGCGCCAGTCACCGATATCGCCGCCACAGACGAAGGCACTGTCACACTGACGACCACCGATGGGGCACGGACGACGTGGCGCTGGGAGGGCTTCGGGTTCACCCTGACGCGATGAGCAGCAAGCAGTACGGGGACGCACCAAGCACATGTTGAGTGCGGGCTTGGGGCGTGTCCCCAGGACCACACTGCGCAAAACTCGAGCTACTCCGCCCTGGCGGGCATGGCTGGCGCAAACCCATCGTCGCGCGTCAGGATGTTCATGAACTCCTCGCCCGTGATGGTCTCCTTCTTCTGGAGGTAGTGCGCGATCTCATGCAGCTTGAAGCGGTTGTCGCGCAGGGTCTTTAGTGCGGTCTGATGCCCCTCCTCGACCAACGCCTGCACCTCGGTATCAACCTGTTGCGCCGTGCCCTCGGAGCACGTGAGTGCCGCGCCGCCGCCAAGGTAGCGATTCTGGGTCTCGCCGAGCGCCATCATGCCAAAGCGGTCTGACATACCCAGCTGCGTGACCATTGCACGCGCGATCTTGGTCGCACGCTCGATGTCGTTGGCGGCACCCGAGGTCATCTGACCAAAGATGAGCTCCTCCGCCGCACGCCCGCCGCACAGAACGGCGATCTTCTGCTTGTACTCCTCGCGCGTGGTGAGATAGTGCTCGTCCTCCTCGGTCTGCATGGTGAAGCCCAGGGCTCCCGAGGTGCGCGGCACGATGGTGATCTTTGACACGGGGGCCTTGCCGTCCTGCACAGCCGCGACGATGGCATGCCCGGTCTCGTGATACGAGACGACTTCCTTCTCGTGCTCCGACAGGACCGTCGACTTCTTCTTCTCGCCTGCGATGACGACGTCAACGGACTCGAGGATGTCGGTCTGGGTCACACGGTTGCGTCCCATGCGAACTGCGCGAAGGGCGGCCTCGTTGATCATGTTGGCAAGGTCGGCACCCGAGGCGCCGGGGGTCTGCCGTGCGATGGCCCCAAAGTCGACCGCACCCTCCATCTTCACGTCGTTCGCATGAAGCTTGAGGATGGCCTCACGACCTGCGACGTCGGGAAGCTCGACGGGAATGCGACGGTCAAAGCGGCCGGGACGCAGCAGCGCCTGGTCGAGCGAGTCGGGACGGTTGGTTGCGGCCAGCACGACAATGCCCTTATGGTTGTCGAAGCCGTCCATCTTGGAGAGCAGCTGGTTGAGCGT
>JAGAVX010000039.1 GCA_017941705.1 Atopobiaceae bacterium | reverse complement strand
GTTGCGGCTTTGTGCGGAGATACGCCGCGTACGGCAAGAAGAGCCACGGTGCCCTGTATCAGCTCGTGGACAACTTCGTGCTGTTCCACCGTAAGTTCGTGCAGGAGGCGAAGGGCGACGAGCGGTTCTGGACGAACCTCACGAACTCCCTTCGCCGCAACGCGTGGTGCGGGCTTGCGTTCGAGCGGGTCTGCCTCGAGCACGTTCCCCAGATCAAGAGGGCCCTGGGAATTGCGGGGGTCCAGACAAGCGTGTGCTCGTGGTCTTGCCGCGCAGACGAGGAACGCGGAATCAACGGATGCCAGATAGACCTGCTCATCGACAGAAAGGACCAGGTCATTAACGTCTGCGAGATGAAGTTCGCCACAGACCTCTACGCGTTGTCCAAAGCGGGGGAGGAGGCCATACGTCACAAGGTGCACGACTTCCAGGTGCTCACGAGCACGAGAAGCGCGATGCACGTCACCCTCGTGACGCCATACGGGCTCAGGCAGAACGCGCATGCGGGGACGTTCCAGTCGGTCGTGACGGCAGACGACCTGTTTGCCTAGCTCACTCCGCCTCCAGAAACGCTCCCGTCTGGCGGTCCCAGAGGCTCTCGTAGGTGCCGCCGGCATGGCTGAGCTCGGCGTGGGTGCCGTCCTCCACGACGGCTCCGTCCTCCAGCACGACGATGCGGTCGAGTGCGGCCATGGTGGAGAGGCGGTGCGCCACCAAGTCCGTGGCGGCACCCCGCGGAATCGGCGAGTGGCAGGCCGCCCGGCGGGCGTGCTAGTGGACTGCGCCACCCTGCGAACTGAGCGCCGCACGGGGCGAACCACGTGGATGGCGGTCGGCATGCCCGAGCGGGCCGCTTTCAGCTGAGGCGGGGGAAGGGGTTTCGTGCCTGGTGGAAGGCATCGGACCAGCCCTTGGTCTCTCTGGGCTTCCTGGTGCTCGAAGAGGAGCAGGCAAAACAATGGCGGACCTCCGGCCAGAAGGTCCGCCATCGCAGGAGAGGATACGGGAGCAACTCGGTATGGGGGATACGAGCCACTCTCCAACGGGAACTAAATAGCGCCTCCCTCAACGACGAGCGTGTCGGGGTCGACATCGGTGCCGTATACCGGGGCCAGCGTCTTGTCATAGGCATTGTGGAAGAAGTTCTCGTCTGCCAAGGCTTTGATCTCGTCGTCAATGAAGCCAAGGAGCGTGTCGTTGCCCTTGGCAACGGCTGCGGCGATGGTGTCCTCGTTGCCCAGCGCGTCGATGCCCACGGTAAAGCCCGGGTTCTCCTTTGCCCAAGCCAAGACCTCGGTGTTGTCGGTCGAGAAGGCGTCACCGCGTCCGTCGAGCAGGGCGTTGTAGGCATCGGCGTACTGGTCGTATTTCTGCAGCTCGACGTCGGGATACTCCTGCTCGAAGAAGGTCTCGGCAGTGGTGCCCTTCACCACGATGAGGGTCTTGCCGGCGAGGTCGTCCACGCTCTTGACGAGCGCCGAGTCGGGCGAGACCACACCGAGCTGAACCTTCATATAGGGGAGGGAGAAGTCGACCTTCTCGGCGCGCTCGTCGGTGACCGTGAAGTTGGCCAGGATGATGTCGACCTTATTGGATTCGAGGAAGGGAACGCGGTTGGCCGGGTCGGTGGCCACCCACTCCACCTGGGTGCCAAGGTCTGTTACGAGGCGATTGGCAAACTCGACGTCGTAGCCCTGGTACTCGCCCGCGTCATCCACGTAGCCGAAGGGGGCCTTGTCCGAGAAGACGCCGATGATGACGGTGCCGCTCTCCTTGATTTGGTCAAGCGTGCGGAACCCCTCGGCATCGGATGCGATGTCTGTCGCGGCAGCGTCTTCTGACGACCCACCGCAGCCTGCCATACCGAGGCTCGCCATGGTCATGACGGACGAGCCGAAAAGCTTGACGAATGTGCGACGAGAAATGGTGCTCATGGTCTCTCCTTACGTCGTGTCCTGGTAGCCTCTCGTGTGCGTACCAACGGATGCGTGATGCCTTCCTTGCATTTCAGTTGTCCGAACGGACCCTTCGTGCTTGACGGTCTTGGTGCCTCCGCTGGCGTGTGAATATCCTACTGAATTACTAGGAATAAATGAGGATGCGTTTCACGATGGAAATAATCCTAGTAATACGCTAGGAATTATGAGTCACGTCCAGAGCGGTGAAACTCGAAGGTGCGTAGAAAGGCCTTGGCACGCTCGGTCTTGGGGTTGGTGAAGAACTCCGGTCCGCCTTCCTCCACGATGTGGCCTGCATCGAGCATGACCACGCGATCGGCGATGGCTTGGGCAAAGCTCATCTCGTGTGTGACGATCAGCATGGTGAGGCCGTCGTCTGCAAGCTCCAGCACCACCTGAAGCACCTCGTGGACCATCTCGGGATCGAGGGCAGCCGTCACCTCGTCGAGCAGCAGCACCTCGGGCTCCATGGCCAGCGCTCGGCAGATGGCCACACGCTGTTGCTGGCCACCAGACAGCGTGGAGGGGCGGGCATCGGCTCTGTCGGCCAGTCCTACACGTGCGAGCAGCGCCTTGGCCTTCTCGCGCGCATCCTTTTGGCTCTGTCCGCGGACGATGGTAGGCGCCAGCGTCACGTTGTCTATGACGCTCATGTTGGGGAAGAGATCGTAGCTCTGGAAGACCATGCCCATGCGCGAGCGGTCCTGCTGCGTGCGCTCTCGACCGCTAACCACCTCGCCGTCGAGCAACACCTCACCACCGTCGATCTGCTCTAGGCCCACGGTGCAGCGCAGCAGGGTCGACTTGCCACAGCCGCTCGGTCCGACGAGCACCACCACCTCGCCCTGGGCAACCGAGAGATCGATGCCATCAAGCACGGTGAGCGGACCAAACCGCTTGGTGACGTTGCGCAGCTCAAGGACCGGCTGACGACCCGAGAGGGGAGCGGAGGATTGCGCGGTGGGCGCGGAGGTGGAGTTGGCTGGAATCGAGGCGCGTGTCCTGTCACTCATCGGGTGTTTCTCCCTTCAAGCCACTTTGAGAGCATGGAGAGTGGCCAGCAGATGCAGAAGTACAGCAAGGCGAGCGTGGCATAGGTCCACAAGGCTCCCTGCGGATAGTCGAAGCGGTAGTAGTCTATGATTTGCTGACCCACGCGCACGACCTCCACGACACCAATGAGCATGCAGAGGCTGGTCGTCTTTACGATGCGGGTGACGAGGTTGACGCTGGGCGGCAGCAGACGGCTTAGGGCCTGGGGGAGTATCACGCGCAGAAAGGTCTGCCGCTGCGTAAGGCCGAGCACATAGGAGCTGTCGTACTGCGAGCGCGGGATTGACTCGAGCGCCGCGCGCACGAGATCGCCCAGCTCGGCTGCCCCCCAGAGCGTGAAGACGATGATGCTGGCGACCTCTCCCGAGAAGTTGAGGCCCAGTGTGGTCGCCGAGCCGAAGAATACGACATACAGCAGCACCAACTGAGGCATTACGCGAATGAAGTTGAGATATGCGCGCAAGACCACCTGCAGCATGCGGTTCTTGCGGGTGAAGAGCACGCCCATGAGCACGCCAAACGGTATCGAGAGGGCGACCGAGACAAGGCTGATGCGCAGCGTGACGCCCAGCCCCACGAGCAGTCGCTTGATGGTTGCCCCCTGCAGGAGGAACTCAGCGCCCATAGGCAAACCTCCTCTCGATCGCGCTTCCCACCGCGCTGATGGGAAGGAGAATGATGGCATAGGCCACTACCAGCAAAAAGAGCGCTTCGACGGTGTCGTAGCTCTGGCCGATGATGTCCTTTGCCACATACATCAGGTCGGCGAGGGCAATGCCCGATACCACTGACGACTCCTTGACCAAGAAGACCACGTTTGCCACGAGGGCGGGAGTCGCCTGCGCCATGGCCTGGGGAAGGACCACGTGGCGCATGGCCTGCCGGCGGGTGAGGCCGAGGACCTGTGCGCTCTCGTGCTGGATGGGCGGCACCGCCACGAGGGCAGCACGGAACGCTTCGGCCATGTAACCGCCGCCCAAGAAGGCGAGGCAGACGATGGCGCAGGTTTCTTGCGAGAGCAGGATGCCCAGCTTGGGAAGACCAAAGTAGAGGAAGAATAGCTGCACCAGCGAAGGCGTGTTGCGTGCCACTTCGACGTAGGCGATGGACAACTGATCGAGCACGGGCACATGCCAGAGGCGCACGATTGCCACGAGCAGGCCCACCACGAGGGCGGCTGCCACGCCACCTGCCGATACCATCAGCGTCACGCGCAGTGCCGTCACAAACAACGGCGTGTACGCATGGACAAGACCCCAGTCCAAGGTCCCCCCCTCTCCGACGAGCGATGAATGGGCTGCGGTATATCCTAGCCAACGGATGGGATATTGTCCAAGCATTGCAGCATGCGGAAATGGGGCTGCAACGGTCACGGGCGCTGGCCTGGTGTCGTCGGGTGGCCAATGGGCTTCGCCCCTCCTTGAGGCTGACCGCAGGTGATTTCGGCCCGCTGGTCTACGCCGCATTGTTTCCGACTCCGAAATGGATTTGACGACGCATTGACGCAGTCCACGCCCACGGCTAATATTCCTAGCAAATTACTAGGAAATATGACGGGAGTGTCAGATGAGGGCAGCTCGCAACATGATGTGTATGCGCTTTTCAGCAAGCCGCTCCCTCCCTGCATGTTTCTAGAAGCATTGGGCTCGGACGGCTCCGGGCCTCGCATCTTTCCTTTGTCTGGGCCCGCTCTCTCAGCGAGCCCTTTCCTTTGCTCACGAGGATGGAGTCACCATGACGTATTACGTGGAACAGGCCGTGCGCGACCTTGGGGTGAAGATCGTCTTTGCCGAGGTCGAAGGGTTTGACAACCAGACAGACAGTCCCGCGTGGGATGGTCGGCGGTCGGAGCGGCTGGCCAAGTTGGTCGATCGTTGGACTGGTAAGGACCTGCACGAAGACCCCGTGCTCGAGGGCTTCCACATCCTGCACGACCATGCGCACATCCGGCGCAAGCACAATGTGCCTGCCCCTGTGACGCTCATAAAACTGCTGGTCAAGCGCGGTGACGCCCCCTACATCAACAAGGTGGTCGACATCTACAACATGGTTTCCATGGAGACGCGTCTTGCACTTGGCGCGCATGACCTCGACCACGTGGAGGGCGATGTCACGCTGCGCATCACCGACGGATCGGAGCGCTATGTCCCACTGGGGGAGTCCCAGCCCATACCTGTGGCCGCCGGAGAGTATTCGTACTGCGACGACTCCAACGAGGTACTCTGCCGCCTCGAGGTTCGCCAGGTGAACAAGACCGCGACCACGCCGAAGACCACAAGGGCCTTCTTCATCGTGCAGGGCAACGACGCGACGTCCGAAAGCTATGTCGCGGACGCTGCACAGCGCCTGGTCGAGGAGATCACGCGCTATGCGGGAGGAAGCGGCCGCGTGGTCATACCGCAAATGAAGTAGCCCTACTCCAACAGCACTAGGGGAGGACTGAGGCAATGACATCGTCAGACTTCGCCGCGCAGAATCGCGCACAGCTCATAGAGTACTTCCACGGCGGGGAGAAGGGCTCGGGCAATACGAGCCTTCTGGGTGTGGAGGTGGAGCACTTCGTTCTTGCCGACGATGGCAATCCCATCTCGTATGAACCCGTGGATGGCCGTATTGGCGTGCGAGAGGTGCTGTCCCAGCTTGAAATGGACTATCCTCAGGCGACGTACAACGAACGGAACGACCTTTTGGGCTTGGCGGGAGATGACGGATCCGTCACGCTTGAGCCGGCCGCACAGCTGGAGATCAGCATCGCTCCCTATGCTCACGTGCACGACGTGGAGCGTGCGTACCGGCACTTCAGGTCTCTCGCTGACTCCATCCTTGCCAAGCGCGATGCCCATCTGGAGGCTCACGGATACCACACTACGCGTTGCGCCAAAGACCTGACGCTCATTCCCAAGAGACGCTACGACTTCATGGACGCCTACTTCGCCCACATCAAGAGCGACGGCGACCGCATGATGCGCGCTTCGTCGTCCACCCAGGTGTCCATCGACTTTGCCTCCGAGGCAGATGCGGTCCGCAAGATGCGCGTTGCGTCCGCTCTCTCACCCATCCTCGCTGCCATTGCCGACAACACGCAGGTCTTCGAGTTCGAGGAGAACCACATCCCCATCCGCCGGCTGCAGCTCTGGCGCGAGGTGGACAACCTGCGGTGCGGTACCATTCCGGGCATCTTTGACGACGGATTCGGCTTTGGCACATATGCGGACTGGCTGCTGCGCACGCCTCCCATCTTTGTCACGCGCCCTGCGGCAGACGACCCGGAAGGCGAGCGGCTGCGTCCGTTCTTTGACACGGCTGCCTCAGAGGTATATGCCGATGCGCCGATGTCCCGCGACGATGTCGAGCATGTCACCTCGATGTTCTGGCCCGATGTGCGCCTGAAGCTCTTTGTGGAGATCAGGCCCGCCGACAGCCTGCCCGAGAAGTGTATCTTGGGCTACACGGCTCTCATCAAGGGGCTCTTCTACTCAGACGAGTCGCTCGGTGCCATTGAGGAGGCTCTGGGCGTTAGCCCAGAAGCCGCTTCCACGCGAAGCGCTTGGCCCCTCTCGAAGGGGTGCGTAGACGAGGGTATTGCGCAGATTCAAACGCATGGTCTGGGCGGTCTTGTATATGGCAAAGAGCTGAGGGACTGGGAGGCACTGCTCTTCTCGCTGGCTCGCACTGCCCTGCCTGTCGAGGAGCGACACTACCTCGACGCACTCGAGGCCTTTGCCCAGGAGAAGCCTTGGTGGTGGGTTGAGCCCAGGCCTTCCTAGGTGTGGCCTGGCCTCGATGCCCTTGTTTCTAATACGAAATAGTTACAGGATAACCATGACTTGCTTTTAACACTTTCTTATAAGAAAGGCTTTGATGAACAACAGCTTCATCTCAACCTAGTTGCCGCAAGTCTCACGGAAGGTCACGGAAAACGGTGGATAGCCCAAGGCCCCAACTGCGATGAACTGCACCGGCCCTCGGCTGTAAGCTTCGCTTGCATGACTACCTGCAATAGTGTTGCACTTCGAAATTCAACTGACCCAGCTGCCTTCTGTTGTCGTGAACTTCACGGAACGTCACGGAAAACAGACGGGCTTTACGAGTCCTCTACCTGCGAAAACACGGATTAGACTCACGGAATCTCACGGAAAACCTGGGTCTACGTGAGCTCCCAAACCCTGCGTCCGTCAGCCCAGACGGACTGAATCTTCCCCTCTCGTCTCATCTTCTTGAGGAGGTAGTCAACTCGATTTGTCTTCTGCTCGTGCGTAAGCGACACGGAGAGGAGCGGGAACACCGCTGCGTCCACGTCGTGGCGGGTCAATGGCCCGCTGGAGTGGAGCAGGTCATTGATGACGCCCATGCAGTACTCGTCGCTATGGCCGCGGAGCCCGAGGTATGGCACCTTTGTGCCCGTTGACTCTGCTACCGATGCCGCGACTCGTAGTTGGCCCTTCCGTCCCTCTACGAGCCCCTTGCGCCTGAGCCTGCAGAGCATGTCATCGGCTATGGGGCGACCCTTCTGGATCCGGTCGAGTGCCATGACCTCGTCGAAGGGTAGGTCAGAGCGCTGCATGAGCATTGCCGTGTAAGCCTCGTCGACGACGCTGCCCCAGATGGTGAGCCTCACCTCGCCTGGGTTTGAGAGGTCGTACTCGGGGAGCGAAAGGTAACGGCTTGCCTGAGAACGGCTCATGCGCTCTATGCCGCAGCCCAGGTGGTCGATCATGTTGAGCTCGGTCATGGCGGTGACGAGCGTGGTGTTGCGGTAGCGGCGTGGCATGTGTGCCTCGATGGCGTACTCGTCAGGCGTCCCCTCGAAGAACCAGAGCATCTGTGCAGTTCCCGTGAAATGGATGGCTAGCGATACCTAGGGATACTTCAATGCCGTTGTCCTCCGGGGGCATGTTTTTAGTGGCTTACAACTGACATATCTTCAACCAGTAGATACTGGCTCATGTTCCCGGTCGATCAAGTAAGGAGGAACATGCGACGGGTACACTCACTCCGCCTCCAGGAACGCTCCCGTCTGGCGGTCCCAGAGGCTCTCGTAGGTGCCGCTGGCCTTGCTGAGCTCGGCGTAGGTGCCGTCCTCCACGATGCGGCCCATCACAAAGGTGTTGGCGTAGTTGAGCAGTGCGGTGTAGGCTACGCTGGTAAATACCGCCATGAAGGTCGCGGAAGGCTTCTTCTTGGTAACCCACCAAAACCAACTGAGGGTGCGGCGGACAGTCGCCCTGTCACATGGGGCATTGGCTCGCTGGGACATGCGCAGGATCCTTTCTCACTGTTCTACGCATGTCATCGTGTCACGTCAGGGCGACAAGGGCTGTTGTATCCGTTGTTTGTTGACGTCGGTATATGCTCGCTCTGGAGATGGTGAGGCTAGGTTTGCCGCATCAGGGAAGTACGCCGTAAACCCAGCCTCGCTCTGCTCAAGGCATGAAGAGCTGGTGCCCTTGTCCTCGCAGCACCGACAAGTGCGTATACTTTTACAACTAGGTGCCAATCGGGCACGCCGCCCATGGAGAAAGAGAGTGCATGGCCAAGAGCGTTGAGGTCAAACGTACCACGCGTGGTGCGCTTTCGGGCGATGAGGCCGAGGAGCTCTTCTCGATCGTCGACGAGACGGGGCACACCAACGAGGACCTGGCACAAGTGCAGCATTCGCGCCGCAAGGAGAAGGGCGCGAGCGTCGACGTCGACCCGCTCGCCGGCGAAGACCCCTCGGGTGCCAACACAGACCAGCTCATCACGCGCTCAGCCATCGCATTCATCGCGGTCTTCTTGGCCGCGGTCGTGATCATGCAGGTCGGCTGGGGTTACGTGCGCCGCGTGACGACCACGACGCTTGCCGAGGATGCGAGCATGCGCTCGGTGGTCTCGGCACTCAACATGGGCGTCGAGTGGGGTGGCGGATTCACGCAGTATCCTTCGGAGTTCTCGGTGCAGGAAGCCGATGAGCACACGCATCGCATCGAGGTCACCGTGACCGACAGCGCATCTTCGAGCGAACTCGAGGCCTTTGCGACGGCTCAGGTGCAGGCGTCGGCGCTTGCGGTCAACGCGCTGCTCAACCCCAACGTCGACACGGTCGTCTATCACGTGCGCGTCCGTCGCGACGAGGCAGGGCACTTTCAGAAGTCGCGTTTCTTTGGGTTCCTTCGTCCTACGGATGCGGCGGCGCCTTTCATGACCTTTGTCTGGACCAAGTCGGCGGCGGGTGACGGCGTGCGATTTGACTGCTCGATCACGGGCGTCGACAGCGTGACGCAGGAGCGCCTCCACGACGCCATCACCTCCAAGTCGACGCCAGCCACGATTATCAGCTATGTCATCGGTGACAACGGCGCGCTGGTTGCCAAGAACGTCTTGGCAGCGACCGAGGACAAGGAGACTCTTCCCAGTACGGTAAGCAGCATGCTTGCCGAGGCAGAGCAGTTGGCCCAGGAGCGTGCCGAGCAGGAGCGCCTGGAGCAGGAGCGTACTGAGCAGGAACAGGCAGAGCGCGGCACCATCGGTGAGGACGGGTCGACGGAGACCGATTCCCAAGCAAGGCAGTAGGCGTCTATCCCCTCAGTATTTCGCGCCTTCCAAAGAAGGCCATTTTGCCAGGACGCAAAGAGTCTCGCCACTGACATAAAAATTGCAAGAAAAGTGATTAATAACAATCTATATTTAAGTTACTCGATATTGCGATAACATATTATATGAACAAGTTGAGAGAGATGCGCCTTATGGTGCACTTGGTGTCAGCCTTGACAGGCTGTCAAACCCCTCTTCTTTTCTAGGCGTTGCAAGAAAGGGTCACCGTGACATCAATGATGAGAGTGGAAAGGACGCGTCGGAACTTTGCCGACGAATCCAACAGGTATGATGCAAAGCGCGATCGCTTGGTTCGGTGCGCACGCGACTTGGCAGAACGTGGAAACGCAGCCAAGGTCTCTGTGACCGACGTCACTACAGCAATGGGCATCACACGCGGCCTGTTCTACTATTACTTTGGTGGCAAGGAAGAGCTCAACGAGTCTATCGTCTTGTCGTACGTTGACGATCTCATGGCGATCATCGGCCAGCGCTGTACCTCGTTTGACGATAGAGAGGCTTCTGTTCGTACCATCGTGGAGTGTGTCCACGACTGGCTGTACGAAGAGGATGGGACCAAGCGTCCCCAGTGGCATGTTCTTGACGAGACCGGTCTGCAGGACTTCCTCAACGTCAAGGCGTCAAACGAGTTGGCAGGCTTTATCGTGAATCATGGCCTGCTTGCAAAGTACGGCAGGGGAGACGACGACTCCCTGCGCGAGCATGCGCGCTTCGTGGCGCTCGGCATCCTCGGCGAGCTTCGACTGCAACCCGATGTGCCCATCTGCAGGGTTGGCGATGCCGCTTGTGCTGCGCTGAGGTACCGCAAGCGCCGCTCTTCGCAGGATGCGGCTCAGACAGAGAACGACTAGGCGGCACACTCTCCTCTAGTTATGAAAAAGGCGGCCCCATGAGGGGCCGCCTCGCGTATGAACGATTGGCTGTCTGCTTAGACTGCTAGCCGAGCAGGGCGGCAACGTCACCCAAAAGCGACTCGAAGCTTACGCCGCGAACCTCATAGTCAGGTTGCTTGCACGTGATGCGCATGGCGTCGCAGACAAACGAGCTGGCGAAGGCGACGGCATCGTGCAGAGGCTTACCAGCCATAATGGCAGCCAGCAGCGAGCTTGCGAACAGGTCGCCAGTGCCATGCAGCATGAACGGCAGCAGCTCCCCGCTTATCTCCTCGAATTCGAGGTCAGAGCCGGCAACATAGTTGCGAATGATCGCCTCTCCCTCATGGACGATTCCCTTGAGCACGACGCACTTGGCCCCTTGATCGACGAGGGCGTCAATGACGGTGTGCACGTATGCCTCGTCGACGTCCTGGCCCTGATAGGGGATACCAGTGAGAATCGATGCCTCGGTGAGGTTGGGGGTGAGGATGTCCGCACCATCGACCAGCTCGCCCATCGCAGCGCACAGCTCGTCGGTATAGGTGGGATACTGCTTGCCGCCATCGCCCATGACGGGATCGACGATGCGCAGGGCTTGGGGATGCTCGCGATAGAGCCTCTTGATGGCGCCGACCTGCTCGGCCGCGCCAAGGAATCCCGAGTAGATCGCATCGAGCTCGATGCCTTCGGCTGCCCAGGCATCAAGATAGGGCGTCAGCATGTCGGTCGTGTCATGCATGTGAAAGACCGGGAAGCGCGTGTGAGCGGAGAACAGCGACGTGGGGAGCGGGCATACGTCGCATCCTGCGGCGCTCAGCACGGGGATTGCCACGCCGAGCGAGCACTTGCCGTAGCCACACAGGTCGTGGACTGCGGCGATACGCGGAATATAGGCGCCGTCGCGTCTGTACAGGTACATACCTCTAGCATTGTTCATGGGACTTTCCTCTCTGCACGGACTGATGGACCAATGCTTTGCCTGAGTCTAGTGTATTGGTGGGAATATGCAAGGTCGGTAATGATGGTGAAACCGAACAGACTGCTATCTGTGATAGTGGCGTGAGGCGTAAGCGGATACTTTCAAAGCCTGTCGCACGGGCCTTGCCGCCAGAAGGGCGCTTTGGACCCTACAGGCTGTCGTTCAGGTCTGCGTATAGGTCCGCATCCATGAGGTCTGTGTACACCATGGTGATGAGCGTCTTGTAACTGGTCCTGAGCGCCTGCGCATATGAGAACGATTCGACGAGAGAGAGCTCCCGCTCGGCATTCTCGACCTTGCTGACAAAGGATTGTGTTTTATGGAGCCGCGCAGCTAGCTGTGTTTGAGTCAACCCCGCGTCTCTGCGAAGCTTGCGAAGGCAGTTGCCTGTTACTCTGTTGCGCTCGATATCCATGCGTGAAGATTAATCTATAGTAACGAATAACCCAAACATGAATATACGAAAAACAGCGAGGAACCACATTCACTGACCTAGTACAAAAAAGCATGTATATCTGCTAATTTGCATAAGTACACAACAAATCCCACAAGATAAAAGAAGCACCCCCTCGTGACGAGGAGGTGCAATATTCAGCAAACTGAGTAGGGACGTTAGAACTGAACGGTCGGGTTCTGGCGCACGCTGGCGTCCTCGACGACAAAGCCCTGACGCGTCTTGAACTTGGATCCAGCCACGATGTTGCCGGGGAACGTCTCGATGGCGTTGTTGTACTCGAGCACGCAGTCGTTGAAGCTCATGCGAGCGTAGCTGATCTTGTTCTCGGTGTCGGTAAGGTCAGCCTGCAGCTGCGCAAAGTTGCTGTTGGCCTTGAGGTCGGGATAGGCCTCTGCAACCGCGAAGAGGTGACCAAGTGCGTTGGAGAGCTGACCAGAGGCCTCCATCTTTGCCTCAGGGGTGCTTGCACCGGCAACTGCCGCGCGGGCCTCAGTGACAGCCTGCAGGGTGTCTGCCTCGTGCTTCATGTAGCCCTTGACCGTCTCGACCAGGTTCGGGATGAGGTCGTTACGGCGCTGAAGCTGTGCGTCAATGGTCTGCCATGCGTTGTCGCAGCGGTTGTCCTTGACGACGATGCCGTTGCGAATCTGGACATACCAGATTACGAGAGCTACAAGAATGACGATAAAGATGATAGCGATGTTCATGTGGGAGCTCCTTTCTCCGTACATGCAAATTGCGATTGTCCGACGGGGAGGGATTCGTCGCGATGCCCACGAGCGGATCGACGACCCTCCGAACCGCCGGTAACGCTAACTAGTCAGCAGCCCTCACTGACTAGGCCTTTCTATCTGGCGGAGGGGGAGGGATTCGAACCCTCGAGACCTTTCGGCCCGGCGGTTTTCAAGACCGCTGCATTCAACCACTCTGCCACCCCTCCGCAGTAACCTCTATCATACCCCAGTCGCGCGATTACTTTCGCTGGTCAGCAAAAAAGGCCGCTGGAAATTCCAGCGGCCCTTTGGACATCCGATGTGACTGATGCTACAGCTCTTCGATGCCCACCTGGTCGATGAGCGAGTCGACGAGGTCGCGCGGGGCTGCCTGCGTGCCCTCCATGCTTACGTTGGCAGACCCTGTTGCCACGGCAAGCTTGATGGTGTCGATGATGCCGAGCTTCTGGTCCTGCGCATAGGCAATTGCAGCCACGACCGAGTCGCCGGCACCGACGGTCGAACCAACCTTGACCTTGGGCGAGCTGGCCTTGTAGGTCTTCTCGGGAGTCACAAACAGGGCGCCCTCGCCGCCCATCGAGACCGTGACCCATTCGACGCCACGATCCATGATCTCGCGTGCTGCGGCGTCAATCTTCTCGAGCGTGTCGAGGTCGCGGCCGACCATGCCAGAAAGCTCGATGTCGTTGGGTTTGATCATTGTGGGGCCAGCGCTAATGCCGTGGTCAAGCACCTTGCCGTCGGCGTCGAGGAACACCTTTGCACCGGCATCCTTGCAGGCCTTGACCCATGTGGCATAGGTGTCGACGGCGGCGCCAGCGGGAATGGAGCCAGCGAGAATAACCGTATCGCCCTCTTCGATGTCGGCGACGAGGATGTCGAGGAGGGCCTTGAAGTCGGCTTCGGTAGTCGCAGGGCCAGGCTCGTTGACATCGGTGTTGGTATGGAGCTCCTGGTCGACGATCTTGGTGTTGGTGCGGGTCTCGCCCTCGACCTCGACGGCCTTGACCTCGATGCCCATGGCCTCGACCATGCTCTTGATCGTGCGTCCCGCATCACCTGCGAGAATGGCGTAGGCTACGGACTGGCCGCCAAGCTCTTTGACGACCTTGGAGACATTGATGCCCTTACCGCCGGCATCAGCACGAAGCTCGGTCACGCGATTGACAGAGTCGAGCTTGAAGTTGGGCACTTGGATGGTCTTGTCAATGGCGGGGTTGAGGCAGACGGTGCGAATCATGGGGTCCCCTTCGTCAGTGTGCTTTCGGATAATCCAATAGTATGCTTCTTGCCGCAACATATATAGAGGTGGTTTCAGTGAGTCGCACATGCGCAAGGGCTAGCGGTGTGGCGCTGCAGCCCCTCGGCCGCCGTCGCCCCTCCTCCTTCGGGCGACCTCTGTAGCCGAAAAGTCCCTCAGCCCTGAACGACTTGCGGCGAAAGCGTGAGCCCGAGGGAGGTGAGGCGGCGGCGGCCGAGGGGCTGCAGCGCCAGACTGGGACTGCTACCATGGGAGCCATGCTTTCAGACGACGAGACATACATGCGTTACGCGCTGGCGGAGGCCAGAGAGGCTGCGTGTGAGGGCGAGGTTCCCATCGGTGCCGTGGTCGTATGCGACGGGCAGGTGGTTGCGCGGGCTCACAACAGGCGCGAGCTGGACCATGACCCGTCGGCCCATGCCGAGTTTGCCGCGATGGTTCAGGCGTCGCAGGCCCTTGAGCGTTGGCGCCTCACGGGGTGCACGGTGTACGTCACGGTGGAGCCATGCCTCATGTGCGCGGGCCTCATGGTCAACAGCCGCATCGACCGCTGCGTGTACGGGGCGCCAGACCCAAAGGGCGGAGCGTTGGGCACGCTTTATGATGTCAGCCATGACCCTCGTCTCAACCACGAGTTCGTTGTGACGCCCGGGGTGTGCGCAGATGAATGCGCCGAGGTCATGCGCGAGTTCTTCCGTGCGCGCAGGGCGGCGCGCAAGGCGCAGAGGGCTGCTTTTGAACAGACGGCAGGAGAGGCCGACTAGCTCGGCCTCCTACCCCATGACCTCCTGGCACAGCTCGACCTTGCGTGCGAGCGATAGTTGCTCCATCTGATCCGCGCTGCGATACGAGAGTCCCGTCACGACCGCGATGCGCTCAAGGCGCCTGCGGACGGTGTTCTCATGCTGGCCGATCAGCTCGGACGTGCCGGCAAGGCTCTGCCCGGCGTCACAGTATGCGCGAAGGGTGTCGAGCAGGTGGGACCCCGTTTCGGCGTCATAGACGCGTATGGGTTCGAGCGTTTGGCGGGAGAACGCCTGCAGGGCCGATGACTGCAGGTGTGGCAGGAGCATGCGATAGACGCCAAGGTCGCCAAAGCGCATGAGCCCACCTCCCTGATGCAGGGCGAAGCGTGCAGCGCTCACGGCCTCGGTAATGGCGTCGGCAAGCTCGTAAAGCTCAAAGTGCGCATCGCCGACGCCCACAGCCGTGCTGGCCTCGTTCTCGAGCACGTCCGCGCGTAGCAGGTTGGCGACTTTGTCTCCCATGGAGCGTCCGCCATCGCCAATCATGCGTTCCCCCGAGACCACGAGCAGCACGCCGTCGTCGTAGGGGGCAAAGAGATTGGTGTACGCAGCCAGCTCGGTGGTGTTCAGTCGTTGCTGGAGCACCTCGAATCGATGGGCGGTATCGGACGGCTGAGCCCCTTCGTCCTTGCAAAAGAGCACATAGATAGCTCGATGCTCGTTTTTGAGCGAAGGGTTGAGCGTGTGTGCGTCGCGGACCACCTCGTCGCGGTCCTCTCGGTCGAGCAGCAGGCGGTCGATGTGGCGCTGCACGTTCTCGAGCAGCTCGGCGTCCTGACGCGCATGGTCCACGCGCGTGATCACCTCGTCGAACAAGAATCCATCGCCAGTGGTCACGAACACGGGAAAGCTGCGGGCGTTGGCATAGCGGATGGCACCGTCAGGAATCTGCAGGTGAAAGACGTTCTTGATGACCAGCCCGCTCGATCCCTTTGACACGAGGTACTTGATGGCCTCGGTGATGAGGAAGGGGTTGTCTTTGGCGTAGAGGAACGTCGAGAGCACCAGCTGCCCCTCGTAGAAGTTGACGCGCTGAAAGCGGCTCTTGACCTCGGGAAGCAGCTCGTAGTCGAGGATGCCCACCTCTCGCACGAGTCGGGCGAGTCCGTTCTCGCCGGCAATCAGGCGAAGGTTGTGCTCATAGGTTTTGAATACGTCGGAAATCGTATAAGCCATGTGGTACCTCCTGGTGGGATTTCACCATTGAGTATGCGCAAAATGCGGGTAAATTGCACTGAGAACTCGGATAAACGTGCCGTTTTGAGAAAGACGTGAGATACACGTACCAACAAGCGCAATCGAATGGTTGGTGCCCACCGCATTAGGTACTGGGAACCATTGGCCCAAATTTGTAATCTCAACTTGAACATGCAAGCTGGTCAAACGAGGGGAGTCAACGATGGCAGCAATTACCGTGTTGTCCGCAGCCGATATCGAGAAGGTCTTCACCATTGCCGATGCGCTCGAGGCGGTCGAGGATGCGTATCGCCAGAAGGCGGAGGGTGCGGGAGTTGCGTGGCCGATGGTCTATGCGGCCTTCGAGCCTGGCGTGGCTGACATGGACATTCGCTCCGGCGAGCTCTCGGCGTCCGGCCTGTTTGGCCTGAAGCTGACGGCCTGGTTCTCGAACAATCCCGCTCAGGGACTGCCCGAGATCTACGGAACCACGCTCATCTGCGACAACGCGACGGGTGCGCCGCTGGCCCTGCTCAACGCCTCGGCCATCACGGGGCTTCGCACTGGTGCCGCGGGTGCATTGGGCATCAAGTGGCTCGCCCGCAAGGATGCGCAGAATTTGCTTGTGGCGGGTTCGGGCCATCAAAGCGCATATCAGGTGGCTGCCGTGCTTGCGGCCTGTCCGGGTATCACGCATGTGGAGGTATGGAATCCGCGCAAGGCCGAGGCGCCCGAGGCTCGCGTGGCGCTCATGCGTGACGAGGTCGCCAAGATGCTGGCGGCGGCTGGCATCGAACTCGACTACGAGATTGTGGCTGTAGCTGACGGTGAGGCAGCTTGCGGTCGCGCGGATGCCATCATCACCATTACGCCTGCTACCACGCCAATCATCAAGCGCTCTTGGGTGCGCCCAGGCACTCACATTAGCTGTGCGGGTGCCGATATGGAGGGCAAGCAGGAGATTGAGTCCGAGCTTGCAGCTGCCGCGCGCTTGTATGTGGACGATTGCGCCCAGTCGGTGACCTCTGGCGAGCTCGAGGTTGCGGTCAAGGACGGCGCTATCTCCGCGGACGACATCGTGGCCGAGCTGGGCGAGGTCATTGCAGGCAAGGCGGAAGGTCGCACCTCTGACGATCAGATCACCGTTTTTGACACGTCGGGTATCGCCGTCCAGGATCTGGCCAGCTCTAAGGTGGCCTACGAGCGTGCTGTTGAGGCTGGCTTAGGTGTCACGGTAGAGCTGTAAGGCTGCTCGAGAGTGGTAATAGAAGGCTGGTCACCTAAATCTCGATCGAGAATGAACAAATGCAGGGAAAACGTGATTGCTCGAATGAGATTTAGGTGCCTGCAAAAGTAGAAAGGGAGCATCATGAATCGCAACTACTTCGACCTCACCGGACGTGTCGCCATCGTCACCGGAGCCTCGGGTGGCCTGGGCGTGCAGATGGCCAAGGCGCTCGCCAACCAGGGTTGCAACATCGTCGTGATGGCCCGCCGCCAGCAGCAGATCGAGGAGGTCGCTTCCCAGATCGCTGAGGAGTTCGGCGTGGAGACACTCGCCATCCGCTGCGACATCACCGACACCGAGGGCGTCGACGCCGCCGTGGCCCAGGTCCTCGAGCGCTTCGGCCGCATCGACGTGCTGATCAACAACGCCGGCACCGGCGCGGTCGCCCCCGCCGAGGACATCACCGACGACCAGTTCAACGGTGAGATGCAGATCGACCTCTTCGGAACCTTCAAGGTGGCACGCGCGGTGGCAAAGCAGGCTATGATTCCCGCAAAGTACGGCCGCATCATCAACATCGCGAGCATGTACGGGCTCGTGGGCAACAAGATCGCTGGCAGCGCCCCGTACCACGCGGCCAAGGGCGGCGTCGTCAACCTGACCCGCGCGCTCGCTGCCGAGTGGGGCAAGTACGGCATCACCGTCAACTCCATCTGCCCGGGTTACTTCTACACTCCGCTCACGCGTGAGACGCTGGACAGCGACTTCTTCCAGGCCAACGCCCGCACCATGATCCCCGAGGAACGCTACGGCAACGAGGGCGAGCTTGACACCGCCGCTATCTTCCTGGCCAGTCCGGCCTCGAGCTACGTCAATGGCGTTCAGCTGCCGGTGGACGGCGGATACACCTGCATGTAAGGTAGACGGATACCGCTTCAATACGAGTGGTACGTGTGAATAAGGAGAGCATGCCATGCAAATCAAGGACTTCAAGGTCGAGCAGTGGATGAACGAGTGGGAGACCAAGTGCCGCTACAACGTGGCAGAGACCTGCACCTACTCGGTGACGCTGGACCAGCTGTTTGACATCTGCGGCGGCAGCCGCGACGAGTTCGTCCGGGAGTTTGCCGCGCGCCGCCTGACCTACGGCGACATCGAGGGCAATCCCGACTTCCTCAAGGGCGTCTGCGGCCTGTACGAGACCGTCAGGCCCGAGCACATCATCCCGACCCACGGCGCGGCCGGCGCCAATTACCTGGTGCTGTCGACGCTGGTCAACCCCGGCGACCACGTGGTCTCGATCATGCCGACCTACCAGCAGCTCTACTCCATTCCCGAGATGTGCGGTGCCGAGCTCAAGCTCCTGCACCTCGAGAAGGAGGACCACTACCACGTTGACCCCGCCAAGCTCGAGGCGCTGTGCGACGAGAACACCAAGCTCATCTGCATCAACAACCCCGACAACCCGACAGGCGCCCTGCTCTCCGCCGAGGAGCTGCAGGTGATCGTCGACATCGCCAAGAAGTATGACGCCTGGCTGATGTGCGACGAGGTGTACCGCCTGCTGGTCCAGGACGACGACGCCTTCACCACCAGCCCCATCGACCTGTACGACAAGGCTGTGGTCACCAGCTCGATGTCCAAGGTCTGGAGCTTGGCTGGCATCCGTCTGGGCTGGTGCATCACCAAGAACGAGGAGCTGCGTCACGACCTGCTCTCCCATCGTGACTACGATCTCATCTCCTGCGGCATGTTCGACGAGGCGGTGGCTGCCTACGCGCTGGCGCACTACGACAAGATCCTTGCTCGCAGCCGCCGCATCGTGCGCGAGAACCTTGCCGTGCTCGAGGAGTGGGTCGACAGCGAGCCGCACCTGTCGTTCGTCAAGCCCGAGGCCGGCACGACGGCGCTCGTCTACTACGACTACGACATCGACTCGTACGACTTCTGCGTGCGCATGATGGAGACCGAGGGCGCGCTGGTCACGCCGGGCGATGCCTTCGAGGAGCCCAAGTCCATGCGCATCGGCTACGCCTACAGCGACAACGTTGACGACCTGAAGGAGGGCCTCGCGGCCATCAGCAGGTTCCTCCGCACGCTGGAGTAGCCACACGACCCCGTCCCGAACTTCCGCCCAGGCGATGCGCCCAGGGGACAGTCCCTTAGGTGCACCGCCTGGGCGTACCGTTACCCTTTTGATACAAGTGATGGTTTCGGCATGACAACGCGACCGCTAAAGGTAAGCTAACTGAAGCAGTTGTGCCTGACAGGGGGAAAGCAATGGCATGCCACTTTACCGGAGAGGACGTCCGGGCAGCGTACGAGCGCATAAAGGACCATGTGCGGCGAACCCCGCTTGATGATTCGCTCTACCTTGGGACCGAGGAGTGCCGCTACCGCTTCAAGCTCGAGAGCCAGCAGCTCGGGCGGAGCTTCAAGATCCGCGGCGTGCTCAACGTCCTCCTGCAGCTGGCGCCGGCGCAGCTGGAGCGCGGTGTGGGTACCGTGTCTACGGGCAACCATGCCATTGCGCTCGCATATGCGGCAAAGCAGCTGGGCATCGAGTGCGTTGTCATAGTCCCCGTGGGAACGTCCAGGACCAAGCTTGACCGCATGCGCCTGTATGGCGCTCGCATCATGACTATGGGAGGCAGCTACGACGAAGCCCTGGTCCTCGGCCGCAACTACATCGACTGCAACGAGTTGGTCTACGTGGATCCGGGCAAGAACGATCCCGTGTCGTGCGCGGGCCATGGGACAGTGGGCTATGAGATTGCCCTGCTGCACCCCTCTGTCGACACGATCGTGGTGCCTGTTGGCGGCGGCGGTCTCATCACCGGCGTTGCGGTCGGTGCGCGGGCTCTGCGTCCCGACATGCGCATCGTGGGCGTGCAGCCATCGGCATGCCCCTCGGTCTACCAGTCGCTCAATGACCAGTTCTGCTACACCACATATCCCCTGACGGGGGAGACGGTCTGCGACTCTGTGGCAGGCGGTATCGGCATCCTGGCCTACGAGATGCTTCCCGGCCTGGTGGACGAGTGGATTGTGGTCGACGAACCGGAGGTGCGCAGTGCCGTGCGCTTCATGGTGATGGAGGAGCGCATCTTGCTCGAGGGCGCCAGCGCCATGGCTGTTGCGGCAGTGCGCGAATATCCCGAGCGGGTTGGTGGCTCGAGTGTCGCCATCGTCGTCAGCGGGGGCAACGCCGACGGGAAGCGCCTGGCGTCAGTGCTCAACGAGGCCGATGACAGCCTCGACATCTAGGGGCAGCCTTCCGCCTACACGACTTGGAAGATGAAGAAGTCGAGGTAGTGGCTTGGCGGGAACCCCCACAGGATGGGGTGGTCAGGCGCCTGCTGACGTTCCTCAACCTGTTTGAGCTGCACGTTTGCCTGATGGGCTGCATCGAGCACGGCTTGCGCGAGCAGGTCGCGCGTCATATGCTGCGAGCAACTGCACGTGGCCAGGTAGCCTCCGCGGGGGAGGAGCCGCAGGGCCTCGTAATTGATCTCTCGGTAGCCTCGCGCGGCGTTGCGGACCGTCGACGAGCTCTTGGTGAACGCGGGCGGATCGAGGACGATCAGGTCAAAGGGGCCACCCTCCTCGCGTAGGCGTGTGCGGTCAGCTCTGAGCTGTGGAAGGTATTCAAGCACATTTGCGCAGGTAAATGAGATGCGATCGCCAAGCGCATTGAGCTTGGCGTTCGAGGCCGCGAGGTCGAGAGCCGTCTGGCTTACGTCAACGCAGCGCACGAAGTCGGCGCCACCGGCTGCGGCGTTGAGCCCAAAGGGCCCCACGTGACAAAAGCAGTCGAGCACCCGGCGACCGCGCGAAAGCTCGCGGACCGCACGCCGGTTGTACTTTTGGTCGAGGAAGAACCCTGTCTTTTGCGAGTTCTCGAGGTCAAGGTCAAAGGCGAGTCCGTTCTCATGCACGACTATGTGCGTGTCGCGCGGCTGCGAGCCTGCCCACCAGCCCTTGTGCAGGGGCAGTCCCTCCTTCTGGCGCAGCGGCGAGTCGCAGCGCTCGTAGATGGCGTAGACGTTTTGCCCGTCGGCCTGCAGCACGTCGAGCAGGATCGGGTACAGCTGGTCTCGCAGCGCATCCATTCCCACGGTGCCAATCTGAGCGACCAGCACCTCCCCATAGCGGTCGACCGTCAGCCCGGGCAGTCCGTCAGCTTCCGAGAAGACCACGCGGCAGGCCTCGAGGTCCGAATGAGTGCCTGGCAACGAGCGTGCCCCCATGGCGGTCTTGCGATGCTTCCAGGCCCACTCGATGCGTCTGCGCCAAAATGCCTCGTCAAAGTGGTCGTTTGCGTTGCGTGACACCAGCCTGACGCGAATCTTGCTCTGCTGTGACAGAAGTCCCGTCCCCTGCCACGTGCCGTTCTGCTCGACCACGTCGACCAGGCATCCGTTGGTCGCCTCCCGTCCGTCGGGCGACGGCTCCATGCGTATGACCTCGCCCTCAAAGACCCAAGGATGACCTTGGGCAAGCGAGCGAGCCGCTTTCTTCGTAACGATTGCCTGTGGGTAGGGCCTTAGCTGCTTCATGGTGACCTCCGACGTCTTTTGCGATTTCCATTCTTGCACGAGCGGAGGGGCTATATGTTGGCATTCTGACTCACATGCGAAATGGCTAGGACATGTGATGATGTCATACTGCGGCGCAGTCGTGCGCCAAGGAGCGCATGCACACCTACAACCAGAGGGGAGCAGCTCATGTTTGTGAAACTGCTCATGATGATCGTCTTCATTGCGATGGTCATCGGTATTGGCGTCTACACGCGAAGTCATGCGGGCAGTGTGGACGGCTTTGTGCTGGGCGGACGCAACGTCGGTCCGTGGCTTTCGGCCTTTGCCTATGGCACCAGCTACTTTAGTGCGGTCATCTTCGTGGGCTATGCCGGTCAGTTTGGCTGGAAGTACGGCATCGCTGCCACGTGGATTGGCCTGGGCAATGCCATCATCGGCAGCCTGCTTGCCTGGCAGGTCATGGGCCCTCGGACGCGCATCATCACCCAGCGCCTTGGGGCGTCGACCATGCCACAGTTCTTTGGCAAGCGCTACGGGTCCGAGGGCCTGCGTATCGCTGCGGCCATCATCATCTTCGTGTTCCTGATTCCCTATACCGCCTCGGTCTACAATGGCCTCTCGCGCCTGTTTGAGATGGCGTTTGGCGTGCCCTACGATGTGTGCATCATTGGAATGGCTGTGGTGACCTGTGTTTACGTGGTGCTTGGCGGATACATGGCAACGGTTGTGAACGACTTTGTGCAGGGCATCGTGATGCTGTTTGGCATCGTCGCCGTCATCCTATCGGTCCTGTCTGCCAACGGCGGTGCGCATGCGGCCATCGCCAGCCTGTCGCAGATTCCCGTCGAGGGTTCCGACATCAACGGCGCGCTCGTCTCGTTCTTTGGCCCCGACCTGCCCAACCTCATCGGCGTCATCGTGCTCACGTCGCTGGGCACGTGGGGCCTTCCGCAGATGGTGGGCAAGTTCTATGCCATCAAGAGCGCCGAGGCGGCCAAGCAGGGCGCCATCATATCGACAATCTTCGCCTTTATCGTTGCCGGTGGCAGCTACTTCCTGGGTGGCTTTGGGCGTCTGTACGCCGATCAGGTGACCTTTAACCCCGAGACCGGCCAGCCCGTCTTTGACAGCATCGTTCCCTCCATGCTGTCCACGTTGCCCGACATGCTGATCGGCATTGTGATCGTTCTGGTGCTTTCGGCTTCGATGTCGACGCTCAGCTCGCTGGTGCTTACCTCCAGCTCGACACTGACCCTCGACCTGATCAAGGGCCATGTCGTGCGCGACATGGACGAGAAGAAGCAGCTGCTGTGCATGCGCATCCTGCTGGTCGTCTTCGTTGCCCTGTCTGCGGGCATCGCGCTGTTCCAGTACAACTCACCGGTCAATTTCATCGCGCAGCTCATGGGCATCAGCTGGGGTGCGCTCGCCGGCGCCTTCCTGGGCCCCTTCCTGTGGGGCCTTTACAGCGACCGCGTGTCGGTCCAGGCGGTTTGGGCGAGCTTCGCCCTTGGTGTTGGCCTGACGACCGCCAATATGTTCATCGGCTTCATAAGCTCGCCTGTTAACTGCGGCGCTATTGCGATGGTGCTCTCGCTGGCGGTGGTTCCGCTCGTGAGTCTCATCACGCCGGCAGTGCCCTTTGACGTGAGCATCGAGGGCGAGCGGTAGCCGCCACGTCGGTAAAGCAAAGCCCCGCAACTCCATGCCACCGTGGTTGGTGGTGCGAAGGTTGCGGGGCTTCGTGCTCTTTGGACCTTTGGACCTGGTTAGTAGTGCCGGCCGAACCTGCCGCCGCTGGGGCCGCCAAAGCCGCGGCGAGACTTGCTGCCGCTGAACATGGTGCGCATGGGCTTGGAGGTGGATCTGGTGGGGTTGGGCACGATACGTCCGCTGTCGTAATCGAATCCCTCCAGGTCCCAGACGGGGATGAGCTTCTTGGTGAAGTACTCGATCTCGCGCAGGGGACTGATCTCGTCGGGGGCTACGAATGTGTACGCATGGCCCGTCGCGCCTGCGCGGCCCGTGCGGCCGATGCGGTGCACGTAGTCCTCGGGATCCATCGGGACGTCAAAGTTGACGACTGCGTCAATGCCGCTCACGTCGATGCCGCGGCTCATGACATCGGTTGCGACCAAAAGCTGGACCGCACCCTCGCGGAATCGCTCGAGCGCCTTGTCGCGCGCCTTTTGCGGGCGGTCGGCATGCATGACCTCGGTTTTGAAGCCCGCGCTCTTTAGGGTCTTCGATACGTCATCCACACGGTTCTTGGTGCGGCAGAAGACCAGGACGCGCTCGGGTTTCGTGTCGGGCTCTGCGCCGCCGGTTTTCACCAGCTCCTGCAGCAGCTGAGTCTTCTGGCCCTGGGTGACGGGGCACAGGTGCTCCTCGACCGTGTCGGCCGTCTCGCCAACCCGTGCGATCTCGACAGTTGCGGGATTGGTGAGCATCGCGTCGATGGTGCCCTTGATGCTGGGCGGGATGGTGGCGGAGAACAGCAGGTTTTGCCGCTTTGCGGGCAGAGCCTGTATGATGCGCCTCACGCTGGGCCAAAAGCCCATGTCAAGCATCCGATCGGCTTCGTCGAGCACGAACACGTGCACACGCCCGAGGTCGACGTGATTGTGCTCCATCAAGTCGATGAGGCGTCCCGGCGTGGCGACGAGCAGATCGCAGCCACGCGAGAGCTGCTTGAGCTGACGGTCGAAGCGCGTGCCACCCATGACGATGACCGAGCGCTGGTTGGTGTGCTCGCACACTGTGGTCACGACGCGCTCGATCTGCTGTGCGAGCTCGCGCGTGGGCGTTACGACCAGCGCAAGCGGGCGAGCTGGTGCCGCCGCTTGGGGCGAGGCGGTGTCTTGGGTGCCCTTCTTGCGCCGCCGCCTGCGTCGACGCTTGGGTGCAGCTTCGTCCTGCTCGGGGGCGTCGGTGGTGTCTGCGGTTGCCGGCGATGTGGCGACTTCGGGCGTTGGGTCGTCCGTAGACAGCCCCATAATACGCTGCAACGCGGGAAGGGCGAACGCCGCGGTCTTGCCCGTGCCTGTTTGGGCAGAGGCGACGAGGTCGCGTCCCTCGAGCACCAAGGGGATGGCCTGGCTTTGAACGGGGGTCGGTTGGGTGAAGCCGAGGGCTTCTACCCCGGCAAGTATCTGCTCGTTTAGCCCGAGCTCGGCAAATGTAGTACTCATGGGTGTAAGTATGCCGTAACTTTGCCCATCTGGTGCAAGAGCGCAAAAACTACAGGGTCTCGTGCCGACAATTTGGAGGAGCCGGATCGAGTCTGCTGCTTGTTTATTGGCGAAGTGGCTTGTCAGCGTTTTTTCTGGACGTCTTTCAATAATGCACCTACAACACATGTTGTCAGTGCGTTTTTGGGGTCTAAATGCCTGGTTGGAAAATGGGGGTTCCCAAAGTTACACACAAGATCAAAAACGTATTCATTTTGGTGTGATGGCACACTTACAAGTTGATTTGTAGGTACTGCTGTTTTGGCCTGCGGCGAGTCACGCCGGCCTGCTTTATAGCTGCTACATACGATTTGTTTTGTAGGTGCCGGAAAGGCGATTATCGCGGGGCTGCGACGATTTGTTTGCAGATTTGAGCCTTGCAAAAAAGTAGCCATCGTTTTTCGCCGCGAAAACGCGCCTACAAAGCGACTTGTAGGTGCATATTTGATGCAGCTCTGAAAAAAGCGCTGACAAAACGCAAGAGAGCATCGACTACCTTCTGATGGGGGAGTTTGAACCCTGCATAGCGCGTTTCGCGAGGGCTTAAGGAGGCCTCACAACACACCACCTCACGCAGCCATCGCAAGAACCTGCTATGCTAGTACGGCTAACACCACATGACCAAAGGACGGCATGATGCGGACCCCAGAGACGCTGGCAGGACGAATGCGCAGGTGCGGATAGCCGCACTGCCCTCATCCCTGTCACCTGTCTCTGTTTAGGAGTTCTCATGCCCATCAACATTCCCGACGGCCTGCCCGCAAAGACCATCCTGCAGCAAGAGCGCATCTTTGCCCTCGAGGAGGAGGTGGCCAGCCATCAGCGCATTCGCCCGCTGCGCCTCGCCATTCTCAACCTCATGCCCACCAAGATCGAGACCGAGACCCAAATCCTGCGCCTCATTTCGAAGTCACCGCTACAGGTGAGCTGCGACTTCATGCGCGTGAGCAGCCACGAATCAAAGAACACCTCTGCCGACCACCTCGTCAAGTTCTATGACACCTTCGAGGCGTACCACGACCAGAATTACGACGGTCTCATCGTGACGGGCGCTCCGGTCGAGCACCTGCCCTTTGAGGAGGTCGACTACTGGGACGAGCTCTGCACGATCATGGACTGGAGCCGCAAGCACGTGTTCTCTACCATGTTCCTGTGCTGGGGTGCCATGGCAGGGCTGTATCACTACTACGGCATCCCCAAGCGCCAGCTTCCGGCCAAGCTCTTTGGCGTCTTTCCCCAGCGCCTGTGCGACGAGTACAGCTTCTTGACCAACGGCTTCGACGAGATGCATAACATGCCGCATTCGCGTCACGCGATGCTCGACGCATCCGAGCTCGCCAAGCATCCCGAGCTCAAGGTGCTGTCCGAGGGCTTTTCGAGTGGACCGGCGCTCATCGCCACCGAGGACTTCCACGAGATCTATGTCACCGGCCACTTCGAGTACGGGCGCGACACGCTGGCCGACGAGTACTGGCGCGACTTCCACAAGGGCCTGCCCATCCGCCTGCCCGAGAACTACTTCCCCGACGACAACCCCGAGAACCAGCCCATCTTTACCTGGCGCAGCCATGCCAACCTGCTCTATCGCAACTGGCTCAACTGGGTCTACCAGATGACCCCGTACAAGCTGGACGAGATCCCGGAAGCAATCGAGCAGATGAGCCACGACGCATGGGCCCTTGCCGACAAGTTCGAGCGCTAGGCATCCGCGCGGCGTCGGGGCAACCTCATGAAACAGCAGCCACCTGTATCGCGCCAGCTGTCTGCGCAGGATCGCCTGCAGGAGGAGCTTCGCGTGCGGGGCATGCTGCGTGAGGACGGGCTCACCATCTACGGACAACCAGCACGCCACAGCATTCCCGCAGGTCACGAGCCTGAGGGTCGCATGGAGGCAACGGCGCTGCAAAAGCGCCTCATTGCCTGCGCACATGCTACGCCCGCACCTGGCACTGGGCTATGCGCCAGCTGGGTAGAGCAGGCTTTCTCGCGTTTGGGCCTGGGCGTGGTGCGAGGTGACGCCGCGCACATCTTTGCGACATGCTGCAGGCGCACCGACCTCGCGGACCTCAAGGTGGGCATGGTGCTCGCCGTGTCATCGCACCCATGGGCCATGGGTGGAAGGGTACACGGCCACGTGGGGCTATATGCCGGTGACGAGAAAGTCATGGACTGCGTCGACGCCAGGGTGCGTACGGTGCCGCTTTTGTTGTGGCTCGACACGTATGGCGTGATGGGGGAGGTCCGATGGGGCTGGCTAGGTAACATTCCGCTTTCGTGATTGATGATGCGCGTGCGCAGCAAATCCGAGGCGCTATCCTATAGAACTGCGGCGATGGCCGCATGCCAACCTTCGTGAAAGGAACCCACGTGATCGTTCCAGACATGCTACGGCTCAATGCCGCCAAGTACCCTGACGAGATCGCTCTTGTCGAGATCAACCCTGCGATGCCGGAGGACCGCCACATCACGTGGCGCGAGTATGACCTGGTCGAGACCACCGATGACGAGCCCTATCGTCGCGAGATCACGTGGTCGGTCTTTGACGAGCGTTCCAACCGTCTGGCCAACCTGCTCATCAGCCGCGGCGTCGGCAAGGGCGACAAGGTGGCCATCCTTCTGTACAACTGCATCGAGTGGCTGCCCATCTACTTTGGCATCCTCAAGACCGGCGCAACGGCCGTGCCGCTCAACTTCCGTTACGCTGCCGACGAGATCCTGTACTGCATCGAGAAGTCCGACTCCGACGTGGTGCTCTTTGGCCCCGAGTTCATAGGCCGCATGGAGTCCATCGTCAGCAAGCTGCAGACGGGTCGCCTGCTGTTCTACGTTGGCGACGACTGCCCCACCTGGGCCGAGAGCTTCCGCGAGCTGGAGGCCCTGTGCTCCAGCCACGACCCGCAGATCCCGCTCTTTGAGTACGACGACGCGGCCATCTACTTCTCCAGTGGCACGACGGGCTTCCCCAAGGCCATCCTGCACAATCACGAGAGCCTGACCCAGGCGGCCGAGATGGAGGCGTACCATCACTCCATCCAGCACGGCGACAACTTCCTCTGCATCCCGCCCCTTTACCACACCGGCGCAAAGTTCCACTGGATGGGCTGCCTCACCTGCGGCGCAAAGGCCGTGCTGCTGCGTGGCGTGAGCCCCCAGTACATCTTCGAGACGGTGAGCCGCGAGCACTGCACCGTGGTGTGGCTGCTGGTGCCTTGGGTGCAGGACATCCTGGCGGCCATCGAGCGTGGCGAACTCAAGCTCGAGGACTACGAGCTCGACCAGTGGCGCCTGATGCACGTGGGCGCACAGCCCGTGCCCAAGAGCCTCATCAAGCGCTGGAAGCAGGTGTTCCCGCACCACGACTACGACACCAACTACGGCCTGTCCGAGTCCACCGGCCCCGGCTGCGTGCACTTGGGCGTCGAGAACATTGACCATGTTGGCGCAATCGGCGTGCCGGGCTATCGCTGGCGCGCGAAGATCGTGGGCGAGGACGGGCATCGCGTGGAGCAGGGCGAGGTCGGCGAGCTGTGTGTGAAGGGCCCCGGTCTCATGACCTGCTACTACAATGACCCCGAGGCCACGCAGGAGACGCTCATCAACGGCTGGCTGCACACCGGCGACATGGCTCGCCAGGACGACGAGGGCTTCATCTGGCTGGTCGACCGCAAGAAGGACGTCATCATCACCGGTGGCGAGAACCTCTACCCCGTGCAGATCGAGGACTTCATGAGTGCCTGCCCGGCCATTCAGGACGTGGCGGTTATCGGACTGCCCGACGAGCGCCTGGGCGAGATTGCTGCGGCTATCGTGCAGCTCAAACCCGATCACACCGACACGACCGAGGAGGACATCAACCGGTTCTGCCTCGACCTTCCGCGCTACAAGCGTCCGCGCAAGATCATCTTTGCCGACGTGCCGCGCAACGCCACGGGCAAGATCGAGAAGCCGCTGCTGCGCGAGCGCTATGGCGCAGCGAACCTGGTGGATCAGGAGAACCAGGGATAAGAGAGCCTCCGCTAGCATACGGTCCAGCAGAAAATGCGAGCATGCCGTCACGCTTTGGGGTGTGACGGCATGCTCGTTTGCCGTCGATGCGACAGGCTGTTGTGGCATGGAGATCCCCGAGGTTGGATCCCTGGTGCAAAAACGGGGGGCGGCAAAGGTAGCCGCACAATTATTGTCTGACCCTCTTGCCACAATAGCCTCGACTTATCATCTAGCCGCTGGTGGGGCGCGCCGTGGCCTCAGTCGGCTTGAGCGGGGGGTCAGCAAGATGATCAGCCTGATATTCATTATGGTCATGTCCATGATGACGGGGAGCTTTTGGGCTGCTCTGCTTCTATACCTGCCCTTGTGCCCTCTCTTCATGCTGTTCGACATGCTAGTCAGCGTTTTCATTGATGTGCTGAGGGACAAATAGACGTTCAACTTGCGATTTGAACGCGACGCAACGCAAAACGTGCCGTTTCGAGATGAGATTCACACTCGAAACGGCACGTCTAACGTACGGTCTTTGCCAAACGGCAACATTGGCGTGTCGTCGGCCTGACTCGCGGTCGTTACGCCCGGTTCTTCAGCTCCAGGTAGAGCTCGGCGTCGGCGGCGTTCATGTAAGGCGACGTCCAGAAGATGTTGCCCAGATTGAAGGTGATGGTTCCCAGGATCATCCAGCCAAGGAACGAAAGGTCCATCACAAACGTCTGCCAGCGGCTGCCCTTCATCATCTTGGTGGACAGGGCGAGCGCGTCCATGGGAGCGATCTCGGGGTTGTCCTTGACGATGTAGGGAACCATGCGGTACGAGTATGCCTTCATGACGCCGGGGATAACAAACAGGAGCGACCAGAGCATGACGAAGACGTCCCTCAGAAGCATCGTCACGACGACGTGACCATAGTTCTGGAAGCCCTCAGCCATGACAGCGAACGGCGTGGCCTGATCGGTGGCGTTCTTCCTGAAGAAGCGGCGACCACCCACCTCGATCGGGTTGGCGATCAGCGTGTGGGCCACAAAGGCAATGATGCCGATGGTCGCGAGTCCGCCAATGACAATGGCGGCGAGGGCAGCCGTCTGCTCGTCCGTGAGGGTCATGTTCGAGTCGACCGTCACTTCGGTCGTCGTGCCGTTGAACGTCGTGCGGCTGTTGAACGTGACGCCGGCGGTGCCGGACACAAAGAGGCCCATGACGAATGCGACGGCCACGCTCATCCAGTAGTTCTTCTTGAAGGCGGCCTTGCCGCGCTCCTTGATTGCCTTCCTGTCAAACATGTCTATCTCCTTGATCGTAGGATCGTGCGATGCTTTTGTCTGCGGGCTGTGGGTCTTGGCCCGCCATCGGTGTCGGTATGCTAATGCTCTTGGTACGCACGGGGTGCAAAACCGTCCCAAAACAGGAGCGAATCCATGCCGTATTCACGGTGGCGGCCCCGTGCCGGTTACGACTCATGTGCACAATCGGCGAGTATCGCAATCTGGGCGTATGATGCTCTTTACGGAATTTGTGTCACCCCTGATGCAGTCCGGGAGTGAGAGGATTGTTATGAGCAAACAACTGCTATCCGGCAACGAGGCCATCGCGCAGGGGGCGTGGGAGGCCGGCGTTGCGGTTGGTGCCGCCTATCCGGGCACCCCGTCGACCGAGACGCTCGAGAACCTGGTCAAGAAGCCCGACGTCTACTGCGAGTGGGCTCCCAACGAGAAGGTTGCCCTCGAGGTCGGCCTTGGCTCCGCCATGGGCGGCGTGCGTTCGCTGGTCACCATGAAGCATGTGGGCGTCAACGTGGCTGCCGACCCGTTCATGAGCGCGGCGAACACTGGCGTCAACGCGGGCCTCGTGCTGCTGGCGGCGGACGACCCCAGCTGCTACAGCTCGCAGAACGAGCAGGACAGCCGCTATTATGCCGCCTTCGGGCGCATCCCGTGCCTTGACCCCAGTGACAGCCAAGAGGCATACGAGATGGCGCAGCAGGCCTTTGACGTCTCCGAGCAGTTTGACACCGTGGTCATGCTGCACGAGACCATGCGCATCGCGCATACAAAGACGCTGGTCAACGTGGTGGGAACTCGCACCGACATCGAACCGCGCCCCTACGAGAGCCGTCCCGAGAAGTTCGTCATGATGCCGGCAAACGCAGTGCGTCGTACGCTCGCGGCCAACGACCGCGAGGACGAGCTGATCGCCTGGGCGGAGGAGACCCCGCTCAACCGCGTCGAGATGCGCGACACAAAGGTCGGCATCATCTGCGCAGGCGCCTTGTACGTGCACGTACGCGAGGCCATGCCCGACGCGTCGGTGCTCAAGCTGGGTGTCACCTGGCCGCTGCCGCCGGCAAAGATCGCCGCTTTTGCGGCGTTGGTCGACGAGGTCTACGTGGTGGAGGAGGCCAATCCCTATCTCGAGACGCGGGTTCGCGCCATGGGCGTGCAGCTTGCCGAGTTCCCCGGCGGCCGCCTGCCCCGCTCGGGCGAGATCACTCCCGCCCACATCCGTGCGGCCTTTGGCGTGGCCGACCCGGCGCATCTGCCTGCCGCCGAGGGCCTGCCCCCGCGTCCGCCTGCGTTCTGCGCCGGTTGCCCGCACCGCCTGGTGTATGTGGAGCTTCGTCGCATCAAGGCCATCGTGACCGGTGACATTGGCTGCTACACGCTGGGTGCCGTGGCGCCCTTCCGCTCCGTCGACTCCGTCATCGACATGGGAGCCTCGCTCTCGATGGCTCACGGCATGGAGCTTGCCGGCGCGTCCGAGCGCACCGGGCGCCCCGTTGTGGGCGTCATCGGTGACTCGACCTTCGCGCACAGCGGTATCACCAGCCTGCTTGGCACGGTGTACAACGGTGGCAAGGGGACGCTCTGCATCCTCGACAACCGCACGACGGCCATGACGGGCACGCAGGGCAACCCCGTGAACGGCGTGACCCTCACCGATCAGGCCGCCCGCGTGAACCCGCTCGACGTGCCTGCGGGCAAGCAGCTCGACCTGGTCAAGCTGTGCGAGGCCATCGGCGTGGACGAGGTGCAGGTCGTCGACGCGCAGAACGCCGCCGCCATCCGTCAGGCGCTCAAGGAGGCAACGAGCCATACCGACATGCTCTCGGTCATCATCTTCAAGGCGCCCTGCCGCCTCATCGACCGCAGCCGTGGCAAGATGCCGACCATCCACGACTGCCGCCGCTGCGGACGCTGCATCCAGATTGGCTGCCCCGCGCTCGGCCGCGACGAGACCGGCCATGCCGTCATCGACCCCAACCAGTGCATTGGTTGCAACCAGTGCGTCCAGTCGTGTCCCTTTGGCTGCATTGAACAGGAGTAACCATGCCGCACGATACCTCAACAAACTATGGCGTCGCTGAGGGCGGCGCATCCGTCAAGCTTGACGGAACCAAGACCATCCTCCTGGTGGGCGTTGGCGGCCAGGGAACCATTCTTGCCGGTCAGCTGCTCGCCATGGTGGCGGCTGACGCCGGCCTCGACGTCAAGGTCTCCGAGATTCACGGCATGAGCCAGCGCGGAGGGTCGGTCTCGACCATCGTGCGTGTGGGCGAGAAGGTCGAGAGCATGATCGCCGATCCGGGCTGCGCCGACATCGTCGTGGCCTTCGAGGCAATCGAGGCGCTCCGTGCGCAGCAGTTCGTGCGCGAGGGCGGCCGTCTTTTTGTTAACGACGAGCAGATCACGCCAGTTCCGGTGAATATCGGAACCTTCAAGATGCCCGAGGGCGTCCACGAGAAGCTCGCCGAGATCGGGGCGACGGTCATCGACGCCGGCGGCATTGCGCGCGAGGTTGGCAGCCCGCGCTCGACCAATGTCGTACTGGTCGGAGCCCTCTCCACGGCGCTGCCCTTTGAGGTGGCCGAGTGGGAGGACGCCATCCGCAGGCGTGTGCCGCCTAAGACCATCGAGGCGAACCTCGAGGCGTTTGCCAAGGGCCGGGAGGCCGCGCAGGGTTAGCGCGTCACGTGCTGGCGGCCCAGGAGCCTATCCGTCCGACTGCCCAGGCGTCAAAACGAACTGCGAATAGATTATTGTCGCGAGGATGCCCTACCATAATGGGGCATCCTCTTTATCAATTGCGGCCGTGTTTGGGAGGGGCTATGACGCACATGGATGACAAGTCTACAGGCGAGGTTCGCCGCGAGGAGCTGACCGAGGAGCTGCTGCAGCGGCTCTTGGCGAGCGCTACGCCGGAGGCATATCTTGAGCAGTCGCAGACCGACGACCGAAGCCTCTCGGACTATCTCCTCGACCTCATCGATGCGCGCGGCATATCTCGTGCCGACGTCGTGCGGCGCTCCACGGTCAACTCGACCTTCGTCTACCAGGTCTTTAACGGCTCGCGCCACATCGGCCGCGATAACGCCATCAAGATGGCGCTCGGCATCGGCTGTACGCTGCGCGAGACTCAGCGGCTGCTGCGTCACGCGGGCGTCTCGGAGCTTTGGTGCAAGAACCGGCGCGATGCCATCATCATGTTTTGCATCGACCATGGTTACAGCCTTGCCGAGTGCGATGACGAGCTGTTCAGACTGGGGGAGCAGACGCTGGTGCCTAGGGAGGGCTAGCGATGGACGACAACCAGACATTGCGCTCGATGGTTCGAGATGATGCGTATCACGTGGTGCGCGTCCTGTCCGACGGCCCGTCCGGGCGAACTGAGCTGGTGACGTTCGATGGTGAGGGCCCGTTGGTGCGCAAGCACATTCCCGCCGGGCTTGCCAACGCGTCGGCGTGGGCAGTTGCCATGGAGGCGGACGAACCGCTGCTCCCGCGCATCGAGTCGCTGTATCGCATGCCGGATGAGCTTGTGGTCGTCTATGAGTACGTGCAGGGAGAGTCCCTGTCGTCGTTGGTCGAGGAACGGGGGCCGCTGCCTGCCGACAGCGCCATGAGCATCGTGCGCGACGTCTGTCGTGCCGTGGCGGCGCTGCACGAGCGAGGGGTGGTACATCGCGACATCACACCCGGCAATGTTATCGTTGCGCAGGATGGTGCTCACCTAGTGGACCTTGGCATAGCGCGGCAGCGAACCGAGGGCAGGCGGCGCGACACTACAACATTGGGTACGTGGGGCTTTGCGGCACCCGAGCAGTACGGGTTTGCACAGACCGATGCCCGTTCCGACGTCTACTCGCTGGGGAGGCTGCTGGGGTATGCCCTGACGGGAGCACAGCCCGACTCCGACGAGTACGAGGCGCGCCTCGCCGACCCTTTGCGTGTGCCAACGGAGCTGGCTGAGGTGGTGCATCACGCGACGGCGTTCGAGCCGAGCGCCCGCTACCAGAGCGCGGCGGAGCTCTCAAAAGCTGTCTGCGAAGCGCTCGACACAGAAAGTGGGGAGCTGCGGGACGGCTCCTTCTGGGCGCAGGAGCCCGTGCATGATGCGGGGAAGGCCCAAGAGGCCAGCCGTGCCTCCGTGTCAGCGTCCCAGCCAGTGACAAGGGAGGCTCCCGCCGACAGCGCAATGCTTGTCTTTGCCAAAGCTCCGCTTGTGCGGCGCATCCTGGCGCTTTTGGTATGGGTAGCCTGCTCCTTTTTGGCGGCGATAGACCTCTGGGCCTTGTGCACGGCGCTGACCAGGCATGATCCGCCATGGGACTGGTCGCAGGACACCATGGCGATTGTCCTTGCAGCTGGCATGGGTATGATGATGCGCGAGGCGTGGCTTATGGTTTCCGGAACGGGCGCCTATGCGAATGCGGTGCGTCCAATAGGGTCTTTTCTCATTAAAGAATGCATTATAATTGCAAAAATATGCATGTGCTTAGGAGCCGTTGTTGTGCTGTATACTGTGGTAAGTACAGCCTTTTAACACATACTATTAGTTGATAGCTTTATGTTGCCAACTCTTTGGTGTGGTAAAGATTAGTTTAAAAATCCCTTATGTATTGGATATGAATATCGTGGATTTAGCACGTAGCTAATGAAAGCGCCCCCTTCTCAATCCAATATCGGTAGCAGTTGGCAACGAGGAGGGTTCATGGTTGACGGGTGGCAGGCAATGCGGCAGGGCAACAAGACTCTTCAAGAGGTTCTTGATGCTACGGATATAGACGACAGGCCGTTCGCTGCGTGGATAACCGATGAGCTCGCAAAGCGTGGGCTCAAGAAGAACGTCGTGGTGCGGCGCTCTCGTCTCAACCAGACCTTTGCCTACCAGATCATGGCGGGTATGCGCCACCCTTCCCGAGACAAGCTCATCCAACTGTGCTTTGGCATGATGCTCGGCGAGGTCGAGGCAAGCGAGCTGCTCGAGCGCGGCGGGGCAAGCGCCCTGCGGCCCTATGATCGTCGCGATGTCATCGTGGCCTTTTGCCTGAACCGTCACCTCGAGGTCTCTGCCTGCGACGATCTGCTGTGGGGCTTTGGGGAGGAGACCTTTACCGGCATGAGCGGAAACGTCGCGAGATAGTCGAAGGCCTTGCCGGTCGCTCACCGCTCACAGAAACTGAGCTGACAGCTGAGGAATTACTTTTTCATGCTTTGTAGCATCAACCCACTATGCCATACCGGCTTTTGGGTGAGGAGATACGCATGAAGAAGATTCTTGACATGGCTAAGAACGTTGCTTTGGTGCTCGTGGTTCTTGTCGTGATTGCCATGTTTGCAGGCGGTGGCGGCTCGAGCGACAAGTCTTCGAGCAAGACCGAGAAAGAGTCCACCGAGCAGACGGAGCAGGCTTCCAAGGAGAAAGAGAAGAAGGAAGAGGCGCCTGCGGAGGAAGAGCCTGCCGAGGAGGCCGACGACGGCCCGACCTTTGTCAAGGACTCGAAGTACGAGGTGTCGATCGACAACTGGAGGCTGACCGAGAATTACGACGGTTCGCCGTGCATTGCCATCGACTACACGTTCACCAACGTCTCGGATGACAATCCCACCTCCATGCAGATGGCCAGCAGCATCACGGTGTACCAGAGCGGCGTTGAGTGCGAGGACGCTTGGCTTGCGGACGACAATAGCGATGGGTACACGAACAAGGTGAAGTCGGGCGTGTCCGTCAATGTCACGCGCGTGTACAAGCTCCAGAACACGACCGATGACGTTGAGGTCGAGGTCGCCCCGCTCTTTAGCTGGAACGATGACCTGCTGGCATACACGACCATTCACATCAGCTAGCTCTTGCGTGCATTGGGGACAGGCACCGCTGCACGGCGGCGTGCATTGGGGACAGGCACCGCTGCACGGCGGCGTGCATTGGGGACAGGGTGCTTGTCCTTGATGCACGCCCCGATGCACTAGATGAGCTTGACACCGAGCAGGCTTACGAGATCAGGTGCCTGGTCAAGGCCAATCCTCGCATCGCGCAGCTCAAAGAATGTGTTTGATACCCTGATTCCCTGAATGTTGCAGGTCGAGAGGTCGACCCCACGCAGGCGCGATCCAAAGAGCTCCGCCCTTGTCAGGTCACAGGCCTCCATCCTGAACCGCTTGAGCTTTAGCTGCGCGAGGGACGTCTCGCGCAGATCACATCCCACAAATGAGACTTGCTCAAGCTTGCCTTCGGTAAAGTTTGCATATGAGCAGGCGCACTCGGAAAACGAGTCACGTACAAAGTAGCTCTGGTGAAGGTCGCATCCCACAAGCCGCGATGCACGGACGGTGCAGTCGCGCCAGTAGCTCTTGGGCATGCGCGCGTTCGAAAAGTCGCAGCTATCAAAGGTGCAGCGGTCGAACGAGATGCGCTCGGCGACCATGCCGGAAAATGCACAGCTCTCAAATACGCAGTCCTCGAACTCGACATGGCCAAGTTCGACGGAGGAGAGATCCTCGCATACGAAGGTCTGGCCCCGTACGTCGCCATCGACCTGGGAAATGAGCGTGAGCAGATCTTCCATAGGCGCTACGACTCCAGGATAACGTGCGTAAACCGACCATCCTCGTACAGTCCGTAGCTGTGGCTGCCATCCTTGGGAATGCCTACGCTGCCCGGATTGAAGAGCCAGGTGCCGCCTGGCCCTTCCTGGTTGACCTTGATGTGGGTGTGTCCATACACCAGGGCATCACCCACGCGCAGAGAGGGCATGCGGTCGATGCTGTTGTGAACGCCGGCGCCGTACACGTGTCCATGCGTCAAGAACAGGTCATGGCCCGTCATGGGGTCGCTGACGAGAGCGTAGTCGGCCATGCAGGGAAAGTCGAGCACCATCTGATCGACCTCCGCCTCGCAGTTGCCTCGTACGGCAAGGACCCTGTCGGCGATCGCGTTGAGCATCGATATGACCTGCTTGGGGGCATAGTCTGCGGGAAGGTCGTTTCGGGGTCCGTGGTAGAGCAGGTCCCCCAGCAAAATGACGCGGTCCGGCTGGTGGTCGTCGATCGCGCCCATGAGTCGCGCGCACCAGCTGGCGGCGCCATGAATGTCAGAGGCGATGAGTAGCTTCATGATGGTCTCCTCGCTGCGTGTCGTTGCCTTCTTATTATGAGTTACTGGACTTTGGCTGGGCGTAAGAAGGGTACAACTCACCCAAGACAACGTCTGAGGGCATGCTTCCATGCGTTACATGTGAAGAGTAAAAAAATCTCATGCATGCGCACTTAGATTATGTATAGGATTCAAACGCATGGGGAACAACTAACCCTGACAAACAAAGGAACCAACTCAGGGGCTGCGGCCCAGAGTCTCAAAGCGAAAGGAACAACAATGGCTAAGATCCTTGGTATCGACCTTGGCACGACCAACTCCGCAATGGCGGTCCTCGAGGGCGGCGAGCCCACGATCATCGTCAACGCCGAGGGCGATCGTACCACCCCGTCCGTCGTCGGCTTCCGCGCCGATGGCGACCGCATCGTTGGCAAGGCTGCAAAGAACCAGGCCGTCACCAACCCCACCAACACCGTCTTCTCGATCAAGCGCTTCATGGGTCGTCGCTACGACGAGGTCTCCTCTGAGCTCAAGACCGTCCCGTACAAGGTCAAGGCCGGCACGGGCAACCGCGCTGTCGTCGAGATCGACGGCGAGGACTTTACCCCCGAGCAGATCAGCACCATGGTGCTCTCCAAGATGAAGGCCGACGCCGAGAAGTACCTG
>JAGAVX010000004.1 GCA_017941705.1 Atopobiaceae bacterium | reverse complement strand
GGGGACTGTCCCTTGGCTGCTCCCCATCGATTGCGCCCATCGCGTATCATGAACGAGCACCGAGAAGCACCGACGAGGAGCACGTATGACCGACACGCAAGACACCAGCATCACGCAACCCAAGCAGAAGACCCTCCCCCTGATCATCGCCTTTGCGCTAGGCGCAATGCTCGCCGCGATTATCTTTGCGGCCATGCCCAAGGCGAGTGGGGGCACCCAGGCCGGTGCGCCAACACAGGGTCAAGGCACAGCGACGGAGCAGGGAGGCCCCGTCGACATCGCCGCGACCTTCCCCTCGTGGAACCAGGACAGCGCGTCGCTTGCCGAGCTCGTGGCGTTCGTGCAGGACGTGACGGACCCCGCCAGCAAGAACTACCGTGAGCCCGCCGAGCGCATCGCCACCTTTGACATGGACGGCACCATCATCTGCGAGAAGGCGCCCTTCTACCTCGATTACATGCTGCTTTTGCATCGCGTCCTCGACGACCCCAGCCACAAGGCCGAGCCGGACGTCGTGGCGCTGTGCGAGGAGATTCGCACCTATGCCATGCGCGGCGAGAAGAACAGCGAGCTCAGCCCCGGCAGGCGCATCGCCATTGCCCATGAGTTTGCGGGCATGACACCCGACGAGTTCCGCGCGTACGTGACCGACTTCCTCGACAACGAGCCCGTCGTGGGCTTTGACGGCATGACCTACGGTCAGACCTTCTACAAGCCCATGCTCGAAGTCATCGACTACCTGCGCGCCAATGATTTTGACGTCTGGATCGTATCGGCATGCGAGCGCGAGGTCAGCCGCTCGGTCGCAGCAAAGATCGGCATCGCACCCGACCACGTGATCGCAACCGACGTCGCCTTCACCACGACCAGCCAGGGCGACGAGACCCCCAGCAAGTACACCATGGAGCAGGGAGAGTCCGTGCTGCTCTCCGAGCCCCTGAGCAGCGACAAGTGCGAGTACAACGGCAAGGTGCTGGCCATCGCGCGCGAGATCGGCAGCCGCCCGCTGCTCTCCTTTGGCAACAGCTCCGGCGACTACGCAATGCTCAACTACGTCGAGACCTCCGGCGGCATGGGAATGCTTGTGATTGCCGACGACCTCGAGCGCGAGTACGGCAACGAGAAGAAGTCGGCCGAGCAGTACGAGCTCGTGAGCAAGGAGTCGTGGACGTCCTTCTCCATGCGTGACGACTGGGCGACCATCTACGGTGACGGCGTCGTGAGGACCGAGCTGCCGAACCTCGAGGAAGAGGAGCTGGCCCAGGCGGCGTAAGGCGGTTGACACGCGTTGCTTGGCACATCCTCCACCGTGGACACAATGCGGAAAAGCTCACAGGACGCGGCAGAGCTCGTCCATGCTCTTGCGCCTAAAGTGCCAGCTTGATGGACGTGCGCCGTCTGCCGGATATCCCATGGGCATCATCGCGACGACTTTCCACGTGGACGGAATGCCAAACGCCTGGCGCATGACGCGCTCGTCAAAGCCGCGCACCCATGTGGAACCCACGCCACACTCCCACGCCTCCATCATCATGTGGTCGAGCGCGATCGTGGCGTCAACCTCGGCGGAGTCTGCGCCGTCCACGTTCTTCCACGACTCGGTGAGGTCCGCGCACACAAGCAGCACCGTTGGCGCGTTGAAGGCCCAGTGGGTGACGGACCGCACTGCGGCAATGGCCTGCTCGGACTGCAGCACCAGGACGCGCTGCGGCTGGTAGTTGCAGGCGCTCGGCGCGTTGCGGCCAGCTTCGAGGATTCGGGACATGTGCTCGTCGCTGATCTGCTCCGGGGCAAACTTGCGCACGCTCCAGCGCTCGCGCGTCATGTCAAGGAACGTGGTGGGCGTCTCATTGCCTGTGGTCATTGTTCTCTCCTTTGTGTGAATCCACAGTTACAGCGTGCGCTTTTGCGAGCGGCGCCAAGCCAGCGCGTCCATATCGGCGTGCTCAAGCTCGCTCTGCAGCGCCGCCACGATCTGCTCCTTGCGCGCAAGGAAGTTCGGGCCGGTCAGGTTGATGCCGCCGATGGTGTGATGGGTGACGAAGTAGCAGTCGCAAGTCAGGTTCTGCACAAAGAGCAGCAGCTCCTCGAGCATCTCGCGCTCGGTGAGCGGATCAAACTCGCCGCGCTCCGCTTCCTCGAGAAGCGGTGTGCCGGGAAAGAGCGTGAGCCCGCCCGTGCCCACCAGCATCGGCTTCGTCTGGCTCATGATACGCGCGGAATTGAGCGCGTGCTCTCGCGTGTGCGAGCGCCCGGCCACACCGTTAAGGAACGTGTGCCAGTAGGCGATGCCTGCCTCGTCGAGCTTGTTGCACTGCTCGATGATGTCGGCTGCGTGGTATCCCTTGTTGATGCGGTCGAGCGTCCAGTCGTCACCGCTCTCCGTGCCCATCGAGATCTCGTTGAGACCAAGGCCCCTGAGCGCGCGCAGCTGCTCGACGGTCTTGTTGCGAAGGTCAGTCACGCGACCGGCGGCGTAGATGTGCTCGATGTTGGGCAGGTACTCGTTCACCTTCTCGAGAATAGGCGCCAGACGATCGTATGACAGCGCAAGCGGATTTGCGGACAGCAGCTGGAGGGTCCGTGCGCGAGGAGTGGTGGCCGCGATCTCCGCCAGGTCCTCCTCGATCTGCTCCATGGGCGCCATGGCAAAGCGGACGCCCTTGTACATGGTGCAGAACTTGCACCTGTTGTGCGTGCAGCCACTTGTGATCTCGAGGAGCGGCCAGGTGGGCCAGTACGGATTGCGATAGACGGGTTCGGTGAAATGCATGGTGCTTCCTCTCTCTAATCGTTTCCAAGAGAAGGATAGGTCCGCATGCGGCGTTATTGACCGTACATTTTGCTAATATGTACGGTCAGGGCGAATCACTGCCGTGAGCGATTGGCTAAGGAGAACCATGCCAGCACGTGACACCAAGCGTATGTTTGCCGACGAGCTTGAGGCGATGATGGCGCGCATGCCGCTCTCAAAGGTGCGCGTCGCCGACCTCTGCGCGCGATGCGGCGTCGAGAGGCGCGTCTTCTACTACCACTTTAAGGACAAGTACGACCTTGTCGCCTGGATGTTTGAGCAGGACCGCGCCGCCGCAGCCACCACGTGTGCCCCCTACACGCAGGAGTTTTACGCCGAGTCCCACCGTCGCCTGTGGGTGCGGCGTGACTTCTATCGTCGTGCCTTTGAGGAGGACACACAAAACTCAATCGAGCACTATCTGCTGCAGCTCAGCGTCGAGGCAAACGCGGCGGCTCTCCGCCGCCACCTTGGGGTCGCCACGCTCTCGCGCGAGCACGCGTTTGCGGCACGTCACTTTGCCCACGGAAACGTGGGCTGCGTGATGGACTGGTTGCGGGGCGACCTGCAGGCAACAGCCGAGCAACTGGCCACATACATGTTCTCGAGCATGCCGCATGACCTGTTCGAGGCATACGAGAGGTTGGCGGCGAGCGCCTCGCAAGGCCACGCGCCCGCATGAGGCAAACCTGGCGCGACGCAGCTTGACGCGTATCTGACGTGCGTCTAACTTGTATCCATCACTGAAGCCGATTTGAGGGAGACGGCTATGCCACCCATCACCGACACCATCCTCAGGCGCGTAAGCGTCCGCACCTTCGAGGACCGACCGCTTGCCGACGAAGACCGGGCAGATCTGGAAGCGTTCATCGCTGGCATCGAGACACCCTTTGACGTACCTGTTACCTTTCGCCTGCTCGACGCTGAGCCGCACAGCCTCAAGAGTCCCGTGATTGTGGGCGCGCACTCGTACGTTGCCGCCAAGGTGGCTCGCGTGCACGGGGCCGATCTTGCCTGCGGCTATGCCTTCGAGTGCTTTTGCCTGCATGCCATCGAGCGTGGCTTGGGCAGCGTGATGCTCGCCGCCTCACTCTCTCGCAAGACCTTCGAGCAGGCCATGGAGGTAGCGCCGAACGAGGTCATGCCCGTGGCAAGTCCGGTGGGGTATCCCGCGGCAAAGCGCTCGCTGCGCGAGTCCATGATGCGCAAGGCCATCAAGTCGGACGAGCGCCTGCCCTGGGAGCAGATCTTCTTCTCGGGTGCCTACGGCACGCCCCTGAGGCCCTCCGATGCAGGCATCTTCTCCCAGCCTCTTGAGATGATGCGTCTGGCACCATCGGCCGCCAACAGGCAGCCCTGGCGCGTGGTCGTGGACGGCGATATGGTCCACTTCTACGAGGAACGCACGCTCAAGGAGAGCGCGCTTGGCGACATCCAGAAGGTGGACATGGGAATCGCGCTTTCGCACTTTGACCTCGTGCGTCAGGAAGCTGGCATCACGGGCGGCTTTGTGCCGAGCGACCCTGGGCTCACGACGCCAAGTGGCGTCGAGTACATCACTAGCTTCAACGCCGCGCGATAGGTGCGCTGCCGCCCGCACGCAAGGAGGGGGGACATGGACGTCCGAAAGCTGACCGATTCACGAGACTGGCTGGAGAGCGAGCGCGTGCTTGCAACCGCGTTTCTGCATCCGTGGGATGAGGACGAGATGCGCGGCAGGACCCAGGCTCAGGCCGAGGGCTCCGCTCCCCGACCGGAGGAGTCGTGGGGACTCTTTGACGATGGCGGCACGATGCTCACCAGCATCTCGACGCTGCGACGCACCCTCTCCTTTGGTGGCAAGGCACTGCCCGCCGGCGAGGTGCACATGGTCGGCTCGCTGCCCGAGCGACGCGGGGGCGGCGGCGTACGCACGCTCATGCGGGAAATCCTGAGCGACTTTCGCAACCGTGGCGACGCGCTGGCGGTGCTCATCCCCTTCTCGTGCGCGTTCTATCGCAAGTTTGGGTTCGAGGTCGCCTCGCGCATGTTGCGGCAGCGCCTGGCCGTCGACCAGCTGGCAGGCTTCACGTGTGAGATGCGCGTCACGCGCGTGTGGATCGAGAATGACCTTAGCCCCGTTCGTGCGCTTTGCGACTCATTTGCCCTTGCTCATGACCTGTGCGAGCTGCGCGGCGAAGGCGCGTGGGCGTGGCATTGCAGCGGCGACTTTGGTGAGCCGGACTTCCTGCACCCCGAGCGCCCGCGTTACGCATACGTGCTCTGGGACGAGGGTGACAAGCCTCGCGCGTATGTGCGATTCTCCTTCTTCCATAAGCCGGACTTCCCCTTTGTGGGAGAGCTCGACGTGTTTGACCTGGCCTACGACAGCCCCGAGGCGCTACGCGCGGTGCTCGGATTCCTGTATCGGATGCGGGCGAAGGTGAGCCATGTCAACCTTTCGCTTGCCGATGTCGACCTAGCCACGCTCGTCCCTGAGGGTGACAAGGTCGAGCAGGAGGTGGACAGCCATGTGATGGCGCGCATGCTGGACGTCGGGCAGCTGCTGAGGCAGATGCCGCAGCCCTATGGCGAGGGGTCCTACGTGCTGGGCGTTGACGATGCCTTCATGCCCGAGGTTGCCGGCTGTTGGCAGGTGACATACACGGATGGGCATACGACGGCTGTCGAGAGGACCGACCTTGCGCCCGACCTTCGGGCGGACGAGACGGTTGCCTGCCAGCTCGTGCTGGGCAGGGTCGGACTAGCGGACGCGCTCCTGAGGCCGGTTGTCACCGTGACAGGCAACGCCGAGACGCTCGCCCGCGCATTCGTGCAGCGTCCAACACATCTGGCGCTGTGATGGCGCTGTGACGCGCAACCTTATACGCGAGTACGCCTGAGGTAGGCCGACGAGACCGGAAACGCAAAGTACGTGTCGGGGTAGGGCTCGTTCTTCAGGGTGAAGTGCCACCACTCGCACTCGTATGGCTCAAAGCCATTGCGAACCATGATGCGCTGCAGGGTCATGCGGTTTTCGTACTGCTCGTCGGTTATGCCGCGGTAGTCGGGGTGCGACCGCTCGCCAAAGAAGTCGAAGGGCGAGCCCATGTCAACTTCCTTGCCAGTCTTCATGTCAAACAGGGTGAGGTCGACAGTGCTGCCACGGCTGTGGCTTGACTGCTTGGCGATATAGCCCAGCGGGATGGTGTCTGTCTTGTCGATCTCGGGGTAGAAGTACGGCTTCATGCGCACGTCGTCGTCCTCGAGTGCCCAGAAGACAAAGTGCCTCACGGCCGAGACGGGGCGGTATGCGTCAAAGATCTTCAGGCGGTAGCCAAGCACGTTGGCCTCGTTGCTGACCGACTTGAGGGCACGCGCAGCCTCGGGCGTGATGATGGCGCAGGGCTCCTCGTATCCGTCAACGCGCTCGCCCACGAAGTTGTAGGTGCTGAAGTAGCGAATCTCCTGGATAACCTGAGGAACATAGTCAGACAGAAGAACAAACCCCGATGGGTCCAATGTGTAGTCGTACGAGCTCATTCCTGCCCCCTTGCAGTCTGGCATGAAGTGGTGTCTACATTTTGATACGTAGCTTGCCGGACCGCATCTCAGTTTTGCGAGCAACGCAGGACTGATATTACCGTGCATCCGCTTCACGAGGAGCGTTCACGTACGAAAGTGCGTAACTTTTTCTGGCACCATCCGCTTACCGGTCTTCATATCCGCAGGCAATCGCCTTGCGCAGGAGTTGTCGTTCCGGAATGAGCGAGAAAAGTTACGCACTTTCGCACGAGGGTGGGGTGACCTGACGCAGATCGGCCCGGGGCGGAGCGCTCGATGCGCACGTCGACCCCGACGAGCAGACCTACAGCCCGCGGCCTAGCTCGTACGCAGCCTGCGGATAGCCGGTAGCGCGCGTCATCCCCGTCGAGCCGCATCCGTATCCCAGCACGCGGCCGCAATCCTGCCAGTGCAGGTAGCGCACGAGGGTGTTGTAGTGCGCCTCGAGGGCATCGAACGTCCAGTCGTCGGCGTTCCAGGCCACCGTGAGGAGCGCACTGCGCAGTCGCCTTCCGGTGATGGACGAGTTTGCCGAGCAGAATCGGTCGACCACGGTCTTGAGCTGGGCCGTCATCCCGTAATAGTAGAGCGGCGTGGCGAGGACCAGCATGTCCGCAGCAAGGATCTGCTTGCGCAGGCCGTCCATGTCGTCGCGTTGCACGCAGGGACCCTCGTACCCGCACGCGACGCAACCGGTGCACGGGGCGATGCTCAGCCTGTCAACATCCACTCGCGTCACCTTGTGACCAGCCTCGCGTGCACCGCGAGCGAACTCTTCGGCCAGGATGGCCGTCGACCCCCTCAGATTGGGGCTTGCCTGCAGTACCAGAATGTTCATGACGCCCATTACAGTTCTCGTAGGCCCTGAGGGACCGCCCCGAGCCTTTGGGATTTCAACATTCTCATGTCTCTTGATTTCCTAACCTTGAAGGTGGCCCCTCGCCGGGGCCGCTGGCCGACCGCCCCCGGACGGCCCTTCGCCC
>JAGAVX010000038.1 GCA_017941705.1 Atopobiaceae bacterium | reverse complement strand
CTGGTGCCTGTCCCCGATGCACGGCCGCGTGCGCTGGTGCCTGTCCCCGATGCACGGCCGCGTGCGCTGGTGCCTGTCCCCGATGCACGGCCGCGTGCGCTGGTGCCTGTCCCCGACGCACGGGCGTCTGTGCCGACGCGTGGCTCCATCTGCTTCTTTGTCGGTGCACAATGGAGGCATCCACGGAGTTGGGATATCGGGAGAGGGGTGCAACATGTTCGAGAAGCTGTTCGAGCCCGTGACAATCAACAAGATGGTGGTTCCCAACCGCCTCGTGTTCGAGCCCATGGGCAACTACTACGCCGAGCTGGACGGCAAGGCGAGCAAGCGAGACGCCGACTTCTACGCCGCACGTGGCGCCGGTGGCTGCGGCCTCGTCATCACCGAGGTCTGCTCGGTCAACCGCGTGCACGGTCGCGGAGACGCGCGCAACCTCCTCATCGACAACGACGAGGCCATCCCGAGCTTTGCCGAGATGGCCAAGGCGGTGCAGGAAACCGGCGCAAAGTTTGCCGTGGAGATCTACCATCCCGGCTGTCAGGGAGTGCCGCCGCTTTGCGAGGACGGCATGACCGTGAGCCCGTCGGGCCAACCGACCAAGCTGACCAACGCCCCCACGCGTGCCCTCACCCACGACGAGGTCCTGGGCATCATCGACGACTTCGTCCAGGCGGGCATCCGCGTGTACAAGTCCGGTGCCGATGCGGTCGAGCTGCACTGCGCGCACGGCTACCTGCTGTGCCAGTTCCTCTCGCCTTACACCAACCATCGAGATGACGAGTTTGGTGGCAGCCTCGAGGCGCGCGCCGAGATCGTTCGTCGCATCATCGAGGGCATCCGCCAGGGCACCAGCCCTGACTTCCCGATCCTGGTGCGCCTGACGGCTGACGAATACATGCGCATGATCGGCATCGAGGATGGCATCACGCTGCCCATGGCCGTCGAGTTCTGCAAGCTCTTTGAGCAGTGGGGCGCCGACGCCATCGATGTCAGCGCCGGAAACTACGAGACCATGAACTGGGCCTGGGAGCCCGTGGGCTTTGACGAGGGCTGGAAGTCGGGCAACGGCAAGACCATCGCGGCCGCGGTCGACATCCCCGTCATCGCATGCTCGGTCGTGCGCCATCCCGAGACGGCCATGGATCTGGTCGAGGGCGGCGTGGCCATGGTCGGCTCCGCGCGCCAGTTCTTCGCCGACCCTGACTGGGGCAACAAGGTGCGCGAGGGCGCAAGCGAGCTCATTCGCCCGTGCATCAGCTGCATGCGCTGCATCGAGAGCCTGATGGCCGCGCATGAGGACCCGTTCAGTCCCATGGTATGCTCCGTCAACCCCGAAGCTGGCCGCGAGTGCGACCTCGCGCCGCTGGCCAAGGACGGCAACGGGCGCAAGGTCGTGATCGTGGGGTCCGGCCCGGCCGGCCTCGAGGCGGCGCGCGTACTGGGGCTGCGCGACTTTGAGGTCGTGGTGCTGGAGCAGGCAAGCGAGATCGGCGGCCAGCTGGTCTTTGCGGCCAAGCCGCCCAAGAAGTGGCGTCTCGACTGGCTCATCCGCTACTACGAGGCCGCGCTGGCCGACCTGCCCGTAAAGATCTGCACGGGTGTCGCGGCGACGGCCGAGGCAATCAAGGCCGAGGACCCGGTGGCCGTGATCTGGGCGGCAGGGTCAGTGCCGGTAAAGCCCTCGTCGATTCCGGGCTTGGACAGCGAGCTCGTGCTCACGCCGCCTGAGGCGATCATGGCCGAGCCTCCGCTCACGGGCAAGCGCGTGGTCGTCGTCGGCTCCGGCATGACGGGCATCGAGGTTGCCGAGATGCTCTCGTCCAAGCAGGACTGCCACGTTGACCTCTACGAGATGGTCGACCAGATTGGCCCGGGTATCTTCTTCCAGAACATGATCGACATCATGGGACGTCTGGGCGCCACCGACACGACGCTCAACCCCGGGCACAAGCTGCTCAAGGTCGAGGGAAACGTTGCCACGTTCGAGAAGGCGGATGGCGAGCAGGTCGAGGCACCGTTCGACGTGATGGTGCTCTCGCTGGGCATGCGGCCGACGGCGGCTCCGGAGTGGGCGGCGGAGCTGGGCGTGCCGGTCATCGTGGCGGGCGACTCGCAGAAGGTCGGGCGCATCCAGGAGGCCGTGACCGGCGGCTACGATGCGGCGAGGTCCATCAAGTAGGACTGCGTCTGCAGCAGCAGCTGCCGCGACGGCATGCCTTGCTGTAAGGCGGCTAGTCGGCGCGGGCTATAATGGGCTGACGGTGGGGAGACCCGCCGCCAGCCCATATCACTACGTCGGCCTCGCCAAGGCCGCTGAGGAGGGTATATGAACGACACTTCCACGCTCGAAACCGAGGCGTCGGCAAAGAACGGTCTCGTACGACTCGGCTTTACCATGATAGCCATCGTCCTGCAGCTCGCTTTCATCCTGCTCATCAACCTGCGGTTTGCCGAGCAGGCTGAGTGGTTTGCCATAGGGATTCGCGTGGTTGCGGCCTTGCTGGTCGTCTACATCTACAACAAGGATAGCTCGTCGGCCTTCAAGATGCCCTGGATCATCCTCATCATGTCGCTGCCGATCTTTGGCGTCGTCCTCTACATGCTCATCGGCCTGAACGGTGGCACGCGTAAGATGAAGAAGCGCTACGAGGAGGTCGACGCGAAGCTCATGCCGCTGCTTCCGGATGGCTCCAAAGAGCTGGCGCAGCTCGTCGAGATCGACGAGCGTGCGGCCAACATCTCCCGCTACCTGTCGCAGATGTCGCAGTACCCTCTCTACGTTGGCACCGATGTCACCTACTACGACGATGCGACCAAGGGTATCGAGGCACAGAAGGAGGACATGCGCCACGCCGAGCACTTCATCTTCATGGAGTACCACGCCATCGAGGACGCGGAGAGCTGGCGAGCCATCCAGGACATCCTCGCGGAGCGCGTCAAGGCAGGCGTCGAGGTGCGCGTCTTTTACGACGACATGGGCTCGATCGGCTTCGTGAACACCGACTTCGTCAAGCGCCTTGAGGCTGTGGGCATCAAGGCCAAGGTCTTCAATCCTTTTGCGCCGGGCCTCAACCTCTTCCTCAACAACCGCGACCACCGCAAGGTCACGGTCATCGACGGCAAGGTGGGCTACACCGGCGGCTACAACATCGCCAACGAGTACTTCAACATCACGCATCCCTTTGGCCACTGGAAGGACACGGGCGTCCGCCTGGAGGGCCCGGCCGTCAAGAGCCTGACCGCGATCTTCCTCGAGATGTGGAACGCGGTGGCGAAGTTCGACGTGGACGACGTGGCGTATGACCGCTTCCTGCCCGAGGCTCCCGCCAGCCCCAAGGCGCAGGGCTTTGTGCAGCCCTATGCCGACAATCCCATGGACGACGTGCAGGTGGGCGAGGACGCCTACATCTCGGTGGCCGAGTACGCGAAGGACTACGCATGGTTCGTGACGCCGTACCTGATCATCACGGATGAGATGGAGCGTGCGCTGGGTCTTGCCGCGCGCAAGGGCGTTGACGTGCGTATCATCACGCCGGGCATCCCCGACAAGAAGGTCATCTACGGGATCACGCGGTCGTACTACTACAACCTGGCTCGCAGGGGCGTGCGCATCTTTGAGTACACGCCGGGCTTCTGCCACTGCAAGATGAGCGTGGCCGATGACGTGCTCGCCACGTGCGGCACCATCAATCTGGACTATCGCAGCCTGTACCATCACTTTGAGAACGGCTGCCTCTACTATGGGTGTGATGCGGTGGCTGACACCAAGGCGGACTTCGAGTGGATGTTCGGGCAGAGCCGCGAGGTGACCGAGGAATACGTCAATCCCGCGGCCCACATGCGCCTGTTCTACGCCATCCTGAGGCTGCTGGCCCCGCTGATGTAGCAAGGCAGAGTCGTGGCACGCAAGTTCCCCGGGAGCGACTGTGCCGCCGAGAGTCCAGGCACTCGGCGG
>JAGAVX010000037.1 GCA_017941705.1 Atopobiaceae bacterium | reverse complement strand
CGAGGAGACCATCGCACAGCTGCGCATCCTCGAGGAGGCGACGCAGGACCTCAAGTAGCGAGAGCAGCACACACCTGCGACACAACACAGGGGCGGACCCGTCCGGCTGCCGTGCGTCATATGCGCGAAAGCCCGGAAGGATCCGCCCCTGATTACGTAGCTCGCAAAAGCGCAGACCAGCCTACGAGGGCAAGCACTCCCCTTGTGTCACTCGTACACTGCCCAAGCGCGCACAGGCAGGCCCGTCGCTCCCTCGATGTGCGGATACGCGATGAAGATGATCGCGCCGGTCGCAGGCAGCTGGTCGAGGTTGTCCATAAGCTCGACCTGGAAGCGGCCCGAGTCGAGAATCAGGCGCTCGCAGGCGAGGTCATCTTCCTTCACGGCCTCGGGCGATGCGTCGGTGTCAAAGGTCTCATGGCCGATGGCGGCAACGTTGCGCTCGTCGATGAGGAACCTCACGACCGGCAGGCTCCAGCCTGGGGCATGCTCGCCACCCTCCTCGTCAAAGTTGTTCAGGGCGTCGTTGCTGGGCCAGCGATGACCCCAGCCGCTGCACAGCGCGACGAACGTACCGGCGGGAATGGTGCCGTGCTCTGCCTCAAAGGCCTCGATGTCGGCAAGGGTCACGGCGTACTCGGGGTTCTCCGCCACCTTGTCGCGAATGTCTATCACGACCAGCGGCAGTACGTGGCTCTTGAGCGTGAAGGCCTCAGGCCCCGCCGCACCCTCGATGAAGTGGTTGGGGAAGTCGATGTGCGTGCCAAACTGCCCCGGGAACTTGAAGGTGTGGATGCGGCAGCGCAGCATCTCGTTGTCGTAGTCGAACACGGTCTTGCAGAGTTCCACCGAGCCCTCGGGAATGCCACTCCAAAACGGACTCTCGTTGTTGAGAGGATGGGTCAGGTCAACCCAATGGCAGCTCTTGAGCTCGTCAAGCGTATTCCAAAGACTCACGTCAAAACCTCCTCAAATCGAACGACAGTAAGCAATTTGTACCATGCCCCTCGCAATTGCCCGTTGTACGTCACGCAAGGTTTCAATAAACGCAACATGAGGCATGCCCAGCGATATTGTCGTGCATGCCATTCCAAAAACCCGCTTCGACTAGAATGGGGATGTTGGCTGTTCGCAGCTCGTCATTCGCTCGTCTGACGGAGGAAATCCCCGATGTCCGTTTGCTCGCATCATTCGCAAGGCATGCAGCGCCCCTGTCTGCCTGCGTTCGCCCTGACTCTCCTGGTCTTGTTGGCGGCCCTGCTGCCCTTGCCCTCCACTGCCTGGGCGTACGGCTCGTCCAAAGACACAGGCTATGCCACCGCCATCGAGCAGGAGCTGCAAAAGCCCACCCCCTCGCCCGCCATGCCCACCACGGAGCCCGAGGACGTCCTGTCCAGCCAGAATGACAGCGCTTCGAAGGAGGAGGCCATCGCAGACGACGAGATCCTCGTCCAGTCGGGCATGAGCCTGCGCACCTCCCAAAAGGCTCTGGACTACTACTCGGTCTATTCAGACGTGCCGTTCCTGCTGCCCGCAACCGAGTACAACCACACGCTCGCGCAGATGTCCATCTGCATGGCAACCAGCGCCAACCGACCCATCCCCTATGACAGCGATGTCATCCTCAAGCCCGACCAGTACCTCGTCAAATACCTGCAGGACTGTGGCTTCACCGACCTGCGCGAGGATGACTACGACAAGACGCCCTCGCTCTATACCGTGGCGACCGCCATGGGCCGCAAGGAGATCACCGATGGAGACGGCGAAAGCTTCACCCTGCTCGCCGTGGGTGTCTGCGGCGGCAATTACAAGAAGGAGTGGCTCTCGAACGTCACCCTCGGCCTGGGCGAGCGGCACCAGGGGTTTGACAGCGCCGCACGCTCAGTCACCGACCGCATCTTTGGCTACCTGGGAACGCATCACATCACCGGCCGTGTAAAGATCTGGATTGCGGGCTTCAGTCGGGCTGCCGCAGTCTCGAACGTGACCGCCGCCAACCTCGTGGACAGCCAGGCATTTGGCAAGGAGGACATCTTTGCCTACACCTTCGCGACACCGCGAACCACCAAGAACTATGGCTCCAAGGGCTACGAGAACATCTTCAACATCATCGGCCCGATGGACATGGTGCCGCAGGTGGCCCCTGCTGCCTGGGGCTTTGGACGCTATGGCAACGACCTCACGCTTCCCGGCCAGGAGACAGACCGCGCCTTCCTCGCCAAGTACGCCCTCGTCCAAGAGGGATTCGAGGAGGACTACAAGAGCCTCACCAACTACAACCCCAAGGTGAACCTCTCTCTGCGACTGCTGATAGGCATGTCAGAAGAGATGGTCGCCAACCAGGAAGAGTACGACACTTCGGCGCAGGAGACCATTCTGAGCGTGCTTGAGGACAAGTCGCCGCAGAACATGCTACGCGTCATGAGAATTCTGGCGCTCAGCAGCAAAGACAGCTCCCCCGAGAAGCGCGCCCTCGAGGACAGCATGGTGGAGTTCATCGGCCGGTTCATCACCAGCATTGCACTCGACATGCGCGATGTCGAAGAGCGCCCCAACATGGGATCGATCGGCTCGCGCATCTTCCACGAGCACATCGAGGACCTCTACCTCATGTGGATGAATGTCAAGCAGGAACCCGAGGAGCTGTACGGCCACAAGACGAGCTTCACGTACCTGATTGTCAGCGGTGAACCAAAGATCACGGTCGAGGACACGGCGAGCGCGGAGGTGCTCTGCCGTTTTGATGCCTCGGACACGACCCAACCGTCTGACGACGAGACCTACGAGAACCCGATTGCCATAGAGACCTTTGACAACCAGCGCACCGGCGAACAGGTCTGCCTCTTGGCCATTCCTCACGACGGGGACTATCGGGTGACCTGGGAATCCGACACGCCCGATGATGACATCGTCGCATGGATCATCCCCTCCACGACCGTCATCGCACCGGAATACAACGCCTACAGCCGCTCCTGGAACGAGAGAGGGGCCACAACGGGCGTTATCTACGAGGCGCACGGAGAAGAGATTGACACCAGCGAAACGTCGCAGGTGACGCTGAAGTCATCGGACATCACCCACCTGCTTGGCCTCGACTACGTCCAAGAGGGCTGGCGCACCACCATCATGCGCAATATCCTGCGCGCCTGCCTGATACTCATCCTCCTGCGTGCCATCGTCGCCATCATCAACAGATTTGGGAGCACCGACGACTGGCGGGGGCGGTTCGTCTTCAGTTCCATCACCATGGTCGGACTCGTAGAGAGCGAGGCGGCGTACTGGCTCTTCGCCGGCACGCCGCAGCTCAGGCTCTTTTGGAAGGCGCTTGCCGGTGTCGCCGTGCTGGGCTACTGCCTCGCCTGCAGGCACGAGGGAAGCAAGCAGTTCACGCGCATCTTCGCGGCCTTGTTGTTCTGCCTGGCAGGCGACCTCGCCATCAACTTCTGGTTCCTGCCGGGCGTCATCCTGTTTGGCCTCGCGCACGTGTTCTTCATCTGGCTCTTCCAAAAGACGCGGCCCATCGCAAGGACGACGTGGTTCTGGTGGGCGATCGTCTCGCTAAACGCAGCCATCATGAGCGAGGTGTTCACCAGGAGCTACGCCACTCCCCTGCGGATCGGCATCGCGCTGTACATACCCATCCTGCTGCTCATGTTCACGACCGGACGCAACCAGAAGGGCAACCTCAACCTCGGGTCGTTCCTCTTTGTGCTCTCGGACTGCACGCTTGCATTCTACTTCACCCACCAGCAGTATCCCTACGCCCACATGGCATACATGGCGCTCTATTACCTCGCGCTCATGATCATCTGTCGCTCCCTCATCGACGAGGAGGTCTTTGTGGCTGTGGACGGCAGGCTCAACCTTGTCAATCGCTTCCGCGAGTTTTTGAAGCGCGGCGACAGCGAAACCCCCGACACCGACGAGGTCGGCAGGACCATCAGCGCCCTTGGGGACGTCGTCAGCGACTGACCTCCGCAAGGCTGCCCCGCAGTAAGGCACCAGACACCCAAAGGAGAACCCATGTCAGAGGAGACCTACCAGGACATAAACGCCCGCATCATCAGCCAGTGGGTCGCCGAAGGCTGGGAATGGGGCAAACCCGTCGACCATGAGACCTTCGTGCGCGCTCGCCAGGGCGACTGGCAGATTCTGCTGACGCCGACCGTCCCCGTTCCTGCCAGCTGGTGGCCGCCACTCAAGGGTGCCGAGGTGCTGGGGCTGGCCAGTGGAGGCGGGCAGCAGATGCCCGTCCTTTCAGCCGCGGGAGCCTATTGCACGGTCCTGGACTACGCGCCTGCGCAGCTTGAGAGCGAGCGCATGGTCGCCGAGCGCGAGGGCTACTACATCAAGGTCGTCGAGGCCGACATGACAAAGACCCTCCCCTTTGAGGACGACAAGTTCGACGTGATCGTCAACCCCGTGAGTCTCTGCTACGTACGCAAGGTGCAGCCGATCTTCTACGAGATAGCACGCGTCCTCAGGCCTGGCGGCGTACTGCTGGCCGGGTTCGACACGGGGTTCAACTACGTCGTCGACGAGAGCGAGGAGCGTATCGTACGCGGGCTTCCGTATGACCCGATCGACAACCCGGCGCTGCTCGAGGAGGACGATGTCGAGGAGGTCGGCATACAGTTCTCGCACACGCCTGGCGAGCTGCTGAGCGGGCTTTTGCGCGCCGGCTTTGTGATCGACGACGTGTACGACGACATCAACGGCGAGGGTCGCCTGTCGGAGCTGGGCATCCCCACAATGCTGGCCGTACGGGCGCACAAGCACGGAAGCATGTGGGCGTAGCGCCGCTGCGTCATAGGTTGCGGGTTTGTGGCAAAACATCCGGCACGCAGCCGCGTCCCCTACAATGGCTGGGCACGACAACCATCACCACGGGAGCACCTCATGCAAGAGATGATCGACATCTACGACGGCAAGCGCAACCTCACCGGCATCACCATCCCCCGCGAAGGGGCGTTTCTCACCGAGGGACAGTACATGCTCTATGTCCTCGCCCTCATCGAGGATGCGTCGGGGCGCTTTCTCATCACGCAGCGATCGCTGGACAAACATTGGGGTGCCGGCTGGTGGGAGGTGACCGGCGGCGGCGTGCGTGCTGGCGAGACCTCACTCGACGCGCTGCGCCGCGAGGTGCCCGAGGAAGTAGGGCTCGAGTTGGGCGACCTAGACGTCTCCCCCGTCTACAGCTACGAGAATGTCGACCTCAAGCGCGGCGACAACTACTTTGTGGACATCTATCACCTTCACCTGGGCTTTGAGGCGCAGGATGTCTCCCTTGTCGACGGCGAGGCGATCGACTTCCGCCTGGCAACCTGGGAGGAGATAGGCGAGCTCGCCCAGGGAGGGACGTTCCTCCACTACGAACGGCTGCGTCAGGCGCTGGTCGCCGACGGAACGCTTGCGCAGGAGTCCTAACCGAGCGCATCCTCCAACAGCCCTTCGACATCAGCCCCAGGAGCATCGAGTCCCCATGCCGCCACCAGATCGACACGGGGAATGTGCCAGAACCGCTGCGCCAGCGTACGAACATAGCCAAAGGCATGGTCATCCCCGGGCTCCATCTGGAGTCCTCCTGCAGTGGTCACGTACGTGAGTCGCTGAGTCTTGACCAGACTCACATACGCACCCGCATCGCCCACATCAAAGGTCACGCCTTGGCTGCACACCAGCTCGAGATACGCATGAAGCTTCGCAGGCATGGAGTAGTTCCATATGGGAGCGGCAATGAGCACCTCATCTGCCTGGGCAAACTGCTTGGCATAGTCAAAGAGGGGATGGCTGAAGTCTCCTGACCCCACTCCCCTGCTGTAGAGCTCCACCGAGCTCTTCCCCGCCGCATCCAACGGTTCGACGGTAGAATCCGCAAGCGTCAGGGTGACAACTCCCCCCTCATACGCTCGGCGGTCGAGCCACATGCGCGCAAGGCGCTCGGTCCTCGACTGATCCCGCAGGCAGGCGTTCACAAACAGCAGCATGGCTCCCCCACTCGGTCGGTAAGGCCCCTTTCGCGACACACCCATCATACAAACTCATCAGGCGCTAACGTAGCGATCGAAACTGTCATTTCGCACCCCTTGCGCGAGACGATCGAGGGCTACTGGACACGAGGTTCCAGAATAGTTACCGCACAACAGTGACACTTTTAGTCTCAACTGGTCTTATTTCATTATTGATATCTTGTACGGTAACTGTGTATTTTAGCCAGTTACCGTACAAGATATCAGTTTTGAAATTACCGCAGGATTTTTCCTCGGGAATGGTGTTGTACGGTAACTATTTTTAAAAGAACTCGCAGAAGTCTCCGATCGCTCGTCGGACATGCGCCCCATTTCCCGGGGCAGCGCATAGAACGGGCAGGCCGATGCCCATAACGAGCGTCGGCCTGCCCCCGCATTCGCTTGAGATATGACGTTACGCCATAAGCTCCGCAAAGTCGGCCAGCACACCGGGGATGTCGATCTGCTGCGGACACACCGCCGCACAGCTACCGCAGCCGATGCAGGAGCTGGGTTGCTTGTCATCCGGCAGAGCACCGAGCGCCATGGGAGCGATGAAACCGCCGCCGGTGAACTTGTGCTCGTTATAGAGTGCGATGAGGTGCGGGATGTCCAGCTCCATGGGGCAGTGGCTGGTGCAATAGTGGCAAGCCGTACAGGGAACGCCCGTGGCCATGGCGTCACCGATGGAGAGGATGGTGTCCCACTCATCCTGCGAGAGGGGCTTGTCCTCGCTCCATGTGGCGATGTTCTGCTGCAGTTGCTCCATGTTGGACATACCCGAGAGCACCATAGTCACCTGCGGGACGCTCTGCAGGAAACGGAAGGCCCAGGCTGGAATGGTCTCGTCGGGACGCAGCGCCTTGAGCTGCGCCTCGTACTGCACAGGAAGGGTCGCCAACTTGCCGCCGCGCAGGGGCTCCATGACCCACACGGGGATGTCGTACTGCGCGAGAAGCGCGACCTTGTCGGCGTCCTTCTGGAAGTGCCAGTCGATGTAGTTGAGCTGCAGCTGGCAGAACTCCATGTCCTTGCCATAGGCCTCGAGGAAGGTGGAAAGTACCGGCAGTGCGCCATGACAGCTGAAGCCCAGGTGACGGATGCGACCGTTGCGCTTTTGCTCGAGCAGGTACGCCATGGTGCCAAAGCGGTCTTCGGCGAGGTAGTCGTCGATATTAGATTCGGTCACGTTGTGGCAGAGGTAGAAGTCAAAGTAGTCGACGCCGCACTTCTCGAGCTGCTTCTCGAAGATCTCCTCGACTTTGCCAAAGTTGCGGTTGTCGTAGCCAGGGAACTTGGTGGCCAGGTAGAAGCTGTCGCGCGGGTACCTGGCGAGCGCGCGGCCGAGCACCTCCTCGGAGTGTCCTCCGTGGTAGCCCCAAGCCGTGTCGTAGTAGTTGATTCCCTGCTCCATGGCATAGTCAACCATGGCCGCCGATGCCGGCTCGTCGATCACGTGATCATCGCCGTCGATCGTGGGCAGGCGCATGGCACCAAGGCCCAGACCGGACAGCTTGAGATCCTGAAAGTCGCGATAGATCATGGAAGGTCTCCTCTCCTCATGTAGCAAGCACGCCAGAAGGCCCCACTTTCTGGCGCACAATAGGTCGAAGCCTATTGTCCTCGCTTTCTCAGTGCAAAGCCAATACCTATATGTAAACCCTTGCCATGCATCTGACACATGGCTCGAACTCGGCGCTCATGAGGCAGAAACCCCCGCACGCGCACGCGCGAACCTACTGTGCAGTCAGGATACCCCGGACAGAAACCCCCACTGGAGGCGCCGGAGAATGGGCAAGCACATCCAACTTTGCTGTATCCTACGAATGCCAACGAGGCAACTTGCTGTGACAGCTAGAAGGAATTCGTCCATGGGAAAGCGTAGATTCAGTTTCATAGGCTGGTACCGACGCTTCTTTCTGAGCGAACGCACGTCGACTGTCGCGGCAATACTGGCGCCGGCAACACCCCGTTCATCGTGTACTTTGGCATTCGAGCCCAGGGGCTTGACCTGGCAGACATCTACAACCTGCTCATGCGGTTCATCTTGGTCGCCACTCTCTCCTATTCCCTGCGGACGCACAAGCTTCTGCTCATGCAAGCAGTCACCGTTGGCCTGCTGTTTTGCATGCTCTGCACCCAGTCCCAGTATGCCTTGGGCGACCTGGCAAACGTGGACTCCGAGACCTACATAACGATGGGACTGCAGGGATTCATCTTCTTGGCAGTCGAGCAGATGATCCTGTTCGTGCAGTCTCTCGTCTGCATCGATTACTTTGTCATCTGGATCGCGCGCAGGCGAGGTGCAACGCGCATGTTTGTCAACCGCGCCGCGATCGTGTGCCTCTTGGCTCTGCTGGTCGTGCAGCTGGCCATTGCCCCCACCCTCAGCTTCAGCATGATGTACGTCGTGCACGTCTGGACCCTGCATCTTGACGAGCTGATCGTCTTTATCCTGCTCATGTGCGCCGAACTGATCTTGCTCATCGATGCACAGGAATTGATGGAGGGTGAGCCACATGACAAAGCACCGACTTGCTGCGCTGTGGCTCATGCTCTGCACGCTTCTTTCCATCTTCAACATCTGCACCATCCTGATATTTGACGGTTTTGACTGGCCGTTCTATGCGGTGGCGGCAAACGCCATAGTCTCCTTGGGAGGCCTCACCTACCACATACATGCCGACGAAAAGCGCTCCAAGCAAAGTCGCCTGACAAAGGCGGCGCTGAACACGCTCCTCGCACTGAACTCCATCTCGGTGTTTCCGTTGCTGTGGCTCAGCCTTATAACGCTGTCAGGTGAGTATCACAACGCGCTCTAGACAGACGCCACGGTGGCTTCCGCACAGCAGGTGTGGCAGACGGCGGAGAGCATCGACAAGGACGTAGTGTTGCTCCAGACGAATGACCTGTACATCTATTGCACGGACTACGACCACCTTTCGTACGCCACCGGGGAGAGGCCCTCCCGCAACGACGCCAACATCCTGATGTGCGTTGCTGCGGCCTTCCAATCCACCTATCAGCTACGCTTTCATGAGGACAACATCGTGGGCTTGCACACCTCGCATGGCCAGCTGGAGCAGGGCGCTCCCCAGGACGACCGAGGCGCCTTCACCTACGCGCACGGAGTCGCAAGCATCTGGGATGTGGGCGAGGCGAAGGCCGCCATCCGAGAGGCCATGAACAAGGAAGGCTTCGGCTACCAGTCCTTCATCGTTCTCAAGGACGGCAATCGAGGCACCTTCGACACCCACGAGTTTCGTTGCTATCGCGTGCTGACCGTCCCGACGGAAAGGCGTGCATCATCGACTCACGCACCCTCATGCACTTTGGAGAGTTCGTGCAAGCGCTCAAGAAGTTTGGGGTGAGCGACGCCATCTACTGCGACATGGGAAGCGGATGGAACTACTCCTGGTATCGCGACACGGACGGACGACCCAGAACAATCATCGGAATGCTGTGGCCGTTTTCCCAAAACTGGCTCGTCTTCGAGAAGAACCCGGCATAAGTGCCTCAACGGACGGGACGGCTACCAGGATATCCTCGTAGCCGCCCCACCCGCATGAGCCGGTTTGGCAAGCCTCTCGCTGCGACGAGGATGGACCCGCTTAATCCAGGTCCTCCCCGTTGCTGGCTATGCACTTGGCATACCAGTAGAACGAGTCCTTGCGGCTGCGGTCGAGCGTACCCTTGCCCTCGTCGTCCATGTCCACGTAGATGAAGCCATAGCGCTTGCGCATCTCGCCGGTACCGGCGCTGACCACGTCGATGCAACCCCACGTGGTGTAGCCGATGAGGTTCACGCCCCAGTCGATAGCGCGCTCCATGGCCTGCACGTGCTGGCGGAAGTAGTCGATGCGGTACGGGTCGTGGATGGAGCCGTCCTCCTCCACCGTATCGAAGGCGCCCAGACCGTTCTCGGTGATGATGATGGGCAGGTGATAGCGGTCGTTGACCACCTCGAGGTAGTACGTGAGGCCAGAGGGGTCGGTCGACCAGCCCCAGTCGCTGTAGGTGAGGTAGGGGTTGCGGGCACCGCTCGACATGTTGCCGCCGACCTCTTCCACGTCGGTATGGGTGGTCACGTTCTGGCTCATGTAGTAGCTGAACGTGTACATGTCCACCGTGCCGCGGCGGAGCTCCTCGAGGTCTTCCTCGGTGATGTCGAGCTTGCTCTCGTCCACGTCGTGCGCCGCCCACACGCGCTTGGTGAAGGAGGGGTACTCGCCCTTGCACTGCACGTCACCGCAGTAGAAGATCTTCTGCTCCCACATGTGGCGGTTGAGCTCGATGTCGGCCGGATCGCAGGTGCCCGGGTAGTAGCAGATGCCACAGATCATGTTGCCGATCATGTTGGCAGGGTCAATGGCATGGCCGATCTGCACGGCCTTCGCACTCGCCACAAACTGGTAGTGCAGGATCTGCACGCCTTCCTGATAGCGCCACTGGGGCAGCGGGTTCTTGAGGTTGTCCTGCGGCATGCCGTTGTTGATCTCGTTGAAGGTGAGCCAGTAGCGCACAAGGCCCTTGTACTCCTTGAAGCACGTGGTGGCGTAGCGCACGTAGTGGTCGATGGTCTCGCGATTGAGCCAGCCCCCACAGTGCTCCTCGAGGTAGAGCGGCGTGTCAAAGTGCCAGATGGTCACGAGCGGCTCGATGTCGTGATCGCGCAAGCACTGGAAGACGCGGCGATAGTGCTCCACACCCGCGGTATTGGGCTCGGTCTCGAGGCCAGTTGGGTACAGGCGGCTCCAGCTGATGGACATGCGGTAGGTCTTGAAGCCCATCTCGGCAAAGAGAGCGATGTCCTCCTCATAGCGGTGGTACTCGTCCACGCCAATGTGGTTGGGGTAGTAGTGGTCGGGCAGCACCGCATAACGTGCGCCTTCGGGAAGCTTGCCGTGGCGCTCCAGGTAGCCGGGGTTGCCATCCGCGTCCAGGTAGGTGATCTTGCGCGTCTGCTTGACCGAGCCACCCATGGTGACGTCAGTCATGGCCGGGCCGCGACCGTCCACGTCCCAGGCGCCTTCCACCTGGTTGGCCGCCGTCGCGCCGCCCCACAGGAACCCTTCCGGAAATGCCATCGTCCTACTCCTCTCCCCTATTGTTGATATGGTGATACAGCGCCCCCACGAGGTTGGCCTGGTTGCGATACTGGCAGGTGAGCAACTTTGGCGCTGCGAGCCCCAGCCGTCGTGCATAGGTGCTCTCGTAGATGCGGCTCACCTCGCTTTCCAGCGTGCGGCCAAAGGCCGGTGCCGCGCTGATGCCGCCACCGACGGCGAAGGCCTCCACGTCCAGCACCGTCTGCAAGTTGTAGATGAGATGCGCAAAGCGTCGGCAATAGCCCACGAGCACGCGCTCTGCCACGGGGTCACCGTCATCGACCAAGGCAAAGAACTCCTTGCCGTTCTTGGGCAGGGGATCTGGCGCCTCGCCTCGTGCCAAAGCATAGCCCTGCGCAAGCGCTGCGGCACCGCACACCTTGCCCATCACAGGCGCATCCGTGTAGCCATGCGCCGGCCCCAGGTCCTCGTGCACGCTCTCCAGCAGAAGCGACAGACTGCCGGAGCGCTTGTGCGTACCGTGCCAGACACGCCCGTCCAAGATGATGCCGCCGCCAAGGCCCGTGCCCACCACGATGACCACGGCATCGCGCACGTCTGCGAGCGCACCACCCGCCAGCTCGGCCAGGGCGGCGCAGTTGCCGTCGTTTTCGATGCTCACGCACGCACCGGTACGCGCCTCGAGGTCGACCTTGATGTTGGTGCCTGCGTTGTACGCATAGCTTCCGCCAGCAATGACGAGGCCCGTCCGCTCGTCGACCTCGCCGCAGTAGCTGATGGCAATGCCGCCCTCGGGACGCCCCGCATGCTCGTACAGCACGCAAATCGCATCGAGAAATGCCTCGCGGTCCTCTGCACGCCCGTCAAGCGTGCCCTGAGAGAGTATCTGATAGCTCTCGTCCATCACCGCGTGCTTGATGGACGAGCCTCCCACGTCAATGCCCAAGTAGTTCATAGTCCTTATGTCCAATCTCTCGAAATGAGCCTAATACCAGCCAAAGAGCGAGCAGCCCTCGTCCAGCCGCGCGATACGTGTCATGTCATCGGCGTCAAGCTCAAAGTCAAAGACGTCGAGGTTCTCTGCCATGCGCTGGCGATGCGACGATTTGGGGACCACGGCCACGCCCAGCTGCAGCAGGTAGCGCAGGGCAACTTGCGCAGCGGTCTTGCCGTGGCGCCTCCCCACCTCCACGAGCGCCGGTTCGGAGAAGATGCGCCGGCGTCCCTCGGTGAAGGGAGCCCATGCCTGCACGAGGATGCCGCGCTGCTCCAACACCTCGCGTGTCGAAGCCTGCGTCCAGTACACATGCGCCTCGATCTGGTCGAGCTCAGGCTGGGGCAATCCCTCCGTATCGCACCAGGCGAGGAAGTCCGTGAGGAATCGCCCCTGGAAGTTGGAGACGCCTATGTGGCGTGCCTTGCCCTGCTCGCGAAGCTCCACCAGCGCTCGCCACATGTCTCGTGTCTGGGCATAGGGCTCGTGGATGAGAAGCAGGTCAACGTAGTCAAGCCCCAACTCACGCAACGAGTGGTCGCAACCAGCCAGCGCCTCGTCATAGCCCGCATAAGGACGGTCAAGCTTTGTGGTCACGAACACATCCTCACGTGTGAGGCCGCTTGCGCGCAGCGCCTCCCCCACCACGTGCTCGTTGGCATACATATGAGCCGTGTCAATCAGGCGATACCCCACGTCAAGCGCCTCGACGAGCGTACGCACGCCCGCGCGGCCTCGCACATCCCAGGTACCAAACCCAATCATCGGCAAGCGGTCGTCATTTCCAAAGAGCCCGTACTCCATGTGTCTCCCTCGTGACCAGACATCGTTTACATCCACCACCATCGTATGCCGTCGACAAAAGCAGAGCCAATATCTATAAGGCACGCTATGTCATGCATGCAACGCATATCTAGGTGGCACGGGGCCGATGCCCAAAGGCACCGGCCCCGCCCTTGGGAAGGAAGGGTCTAGCTTTGTGTGTCCTTACGCCTGCTCCGACTCTGCCTCGGTAGCCAGGTACTCCTGATCGACCGAGCGAGCGAAGGGCAGGTAGATGAAGAACGAGGCAACGAGCTCGACGGCCTGCCAGAGGGCACCCTGCCAGCCAACATTGAGGAAGCCGGACAGGATGGGAGGCGTGGTCCAGGGAACGCTGATACCCGTGGTGTAGGGCATGAAGCCGATCATCGTGAGAATGTAGGCACCGGTCACGCCAAAGAGCGGGGCGAGCACGAACGGAACCAGCAGCTTGGGGTTCATGACGATGGGCGTACCAAAGAGCACAGGCTCGTTGATGTTGAAGATGCCCGCGCCGATGCCCAGCTTGCCAACCTGCTTCATCTGAGCAGACTTGGCAAAGACGAGCATGAACACGACAAGGCCGATGGTGATGCCGGAGCCGGTGATGGCATTGAAGGTATTCATGAAGGGCTCGGAGAGGATGTGACCACCGTTTTCGGCCATGGCGGCAACAGCCTCGTTGCGGCTCATGCCAGAGTTCATGAGGCGCTCGACCAAAGCCTGGTTCTCAAGCATGTTGGCAGAGTTGATGGGGCCCATGACGGCACCGACGACGGTCGCGCCGTGCACGCCAAAGAACCAGAACAGCGGGATTAGCGCGGTGAAGATGATGACGCCACCCAGGGAGTCGGTGATGCCCTGCAGGGGAGCCTGCAAGAAGGTGTAGATGAGCTCAATGGGAGTCTGACCGGCGATCACGGAGCAGAGCGCGTACACGACCACGGCACCCGTGCAGATGGTTGCGGCGGGAATGAGGCCGGTGAAAGCTGCAGCCACGCCATCGGGCACGCCGTCCGGCATCTTGATGGTGATGTCCTTCTTCATGAACCAGCTGTAGATGAGACCGGTGAGGAGTCCCGCAATGATGGCGCCAATCATGCCCTGGCCGCCGAGCCAGGTCTTGTCGAGGCCAGCCAGCGTAGCGACCTCGTTGCCCTCGGCATCAAAGAGGCCGGCGGGCACGTAGTCAGGAATGAGGATGAGGAACACCATCATCGAGATGATGCCTGCCGAGAGGGGCTCCCAACCGTCATTCTTGGCCCAGGCGTAGGCGATGCCTACGGTGGTGATCATGGCCGTGATGGCGAACGTCGAGGTGTAGCCGTGGCTCAGGAACGGCACAATGCCCGTCGAAGCCACGAAGTTGGCCAGTGACTCAACCGGGAGCTGGAAGAGCAGCAGGTAGACGGCGCCGACCATGATGGCGGGCATCGAGAACATCATGCCGTCCTTGATTGCTCGGACGCCACGCGTGTTCACAAAGCGCATGAACGCGGGGACGATGGTGCTTTGCAAGAATTCACCCATGTTTCAGTCCTTCCTTTGATCGTTTGGTTTGGGGCTTCCTTCCCATGGTGTGAGACACCGATGCAAGTGGCTGCCCAGCCCTCCGGGGCAGCCACGCATTACCGTGATGCATGCGGCGGACCGCATGGCTTGGTCCGCCGCTCTGACCTCATACGGTCAGTGGAGCTAGTCCAGGTCCTCGCCGTTGCTGGCGATGACCTTGGCATACCAGTTGAAGCTGTCCTTGCGCACGCGGTGCAGGTCGCCGTTGCCCTCGTCGTCCATGTCCACATAGATGAAGCCGTAGCGCTTGGAGACCTGACCAGTGCTGGCCGCACAGAGATCGATGGGGCCCCAGGTGGTGTAACCAAAGATGTCGACGCCGTCCTCCTCGATGGCCGCCTTGAGGTTGGCGATGTGGTCACGCAGGTAGGCGATGCGATACGGGTCGTGCACGCGCTCGACGCCATCCTCCACCACGAGCTCGTCCTTGGCACCCAGACCGTTCTCCACGTCGAACAGGGGCACGTGGTAGAGATCGTTCAGCATGTTGAGGAAGTAGCGGTAGCCTACTGGGTCGACCTGCCATCCCCACTCGCTCTTCTTGAGGTAGGGGTTCTCCACACCGGTGAAGACGTTGCCCTGCACAGCCACGCCCTCGCCCTCGTGCGTGGTGAAGGCGCTGGAGGTGTAGTAGCTGAATGCCAAAAAGTCGCTCTTGCCCTCCATGAGGTCGGCAGCGTCCTCGGGCGAGACCGCGATGTCCTCGCCGTACTTGCGCTGGATGCGACCGGCAAAGCCCGGATAGCGGCCAAAGACCATGGTCTCCGCGCAGTAGCCAAAGACCTCCTGGAAGTGCTGGTAGTTCTCGAGCACGTCGTCGGGGTCACAGGTGTAGGCGTAGGAGCACAGGCCACAGATCATGCAACCCACGCGCGAACCAGGGATGATCTCGTGCGCAATCTTGACCGCGCGCGCCGCGGCGACCATCTGGTTGTGAATCTCGAGCAGGTTCTTGCGGCCCTTCTCGGCAAAGTGCAGCAGCACGTTGATCTCGTTGAAGGTGATCCAGTTGTGGATGAGGTCGCCGTACTCGGTGAAGCACACACGCGCGAACTCGACGAACTCGTCGATGAGCTGGCGATTGGCCCAACCTCCCAGCTCCTCGGTCATGTAGATGGGCTCGTCGTACTTGAAGAGCGTGATGACCGGATCCATGCCCAGACGCACGGCCTCCTCGAAGACCTGGCGATAGAACTTGACGCCCTCCTCGTTGACACCGCCAGCCATGCCCTGCGGGAAGATGCGCGCCCAGCTGATGGAGGTGTTGAAGGTGGTGAAGCCCATCTCGGCAAAGAGGCCAAGGTCCTCCTTCCAGTGGTGGTAGAAGTCGGTCGCCACGTGGTTGGAGTAGTGGATGTCGTCAAAGAGCTGGAAGTGCGCGCCTTCGGGCAGCTCGCTGTAGAAGGGGATGGAGTCGCGCTCCCCTTCGGCGTTGATGAAGTGAATGCGACGAACGCCGGTCACTGGCTCGACCTCGGCGTAGTCGATGGCCACAGGGGCCTTGCCGCCCTCGTTCCAGCCGCCCTCGACCTGAGCTGCGCTGATCGATCCACCCCAGAGGAAGTTCTTCGGAAATGCCATGGTCATTCCTTTCTATGCCCATCTACCTGTCGTTTTCGAGTTTAGAGACGTATGAGAAACATGTACAATACCGATTGTTTGCACTTAGATATAGGTAGTGACTATTTCTAAGTCAGCTTCCAGATCAAAAAAGCCATCTACGAAAAAGGTGCCCTGCGCGACTCCCCCATCGCGCAGGGCAACAAGGAAGGAAGGGCTGTGTTACGCGGCCTCAACCTCGCCCTGCTCCTCCGCCAGGGCGTGGGCCTCGAAGGCACGCCAGAAGGGCAGGTAGATCACGAAGCCGATGGCAAAGGCAATCAGTGGCAGCAAGGCCGTCTTGATGTCGCCGGTGGCCAGGGGACCAAGCAGGAACGGAGGCGTAGCCCAAGGCATGTTGGCGAAGAACTTGCCGAACATCGGGGTGCTATCGAGCATGAAGCAGACGCCCGGGCCGACGATGGTGTTGAGCAGGAACGGGACGCAGAGGTAGGGGTTCAGGACCAGGGGCAGGCCGAAGACGACGGGCTCGGTGATGGTGAAGAGTGCCGGGGCAAGCGAAGTCCAGCCGAGGACGTTGTGCGTCTTGACCTTGGAGCGGATCATGAAGATGACCAGCGGCCAGATGGCGGAGGGCCACATCACGAGGCGGTCGAGGCCGCCACCGGTACCAAAGCCGGCGAGCACGTGCGGAAGCATATTGGAGGGGGTGCCAGCGGCAAGGGCGGCCGCGTTCTCCTCGAGCCACATCAGGCCGAAGGGCTGGAAGTTGGAGAGCAGCATGTTGTCGCCGTGCAGGCCCACGACCCACATGAGGTTAGCAAGCAGACGGGCGCCGAGATACACGAAGATGTTGTCCGCACCGGCAGCAAGCGGAGCCAGCACGCTCATAAGGATAGCGATGAGGTCGATGTTGAGCAGGCTGCGGATAATCCAGCAGACACCAAGGACGACAGCGTAGGGCACGATGGCGGCGAAGGAGTTGCCGATCTGAGGCGGCACCATCTCGGGCATCTTGATGGTAAAGCCATTGAGGATGAACCAACTATACACCTTGGTGGCAAGGAGCGACACCACCATGGCAACGAACAGGCCGTTGGCGCTGAAGTTAGCCACGTCGATACCGTTCTCGGGGCCGGAGGTCACGACGATGAAGGCCGCCATGCCCAGCAGACCGCAGGTCGTGCTATCGACACCTAGGCGCCTACCGTAAGCCGAGGCGATAGTCATCGAGGCGTACAGGGAGAGCAACGCAAGCGTGACGCTGTTCATCCAGACGAACTTGTCAGCGAGCGGCTCGAGGAACGGCAGGAGCGCCTTGCCCGAGTCACCGACCGATGGGCTGCCCAGAACGTAGATGACCAGGAACAGGGCACCCGCGATGGTCAGCGGAATGGTGGCCAGCATGCCGTCCTGGATCGACGCGATAGGCTTGAGCATGCCAAAGCGCCCGAGCGGGGCCGCAATCTTCATGACCACGTTCATGACCTTGTCCATGAAGGTCGGTTGAGCAGTTGTCTCTTCGCTCATGATTCCCTTCTCCCTTCCAGTAACCGTTACTTAAACGGTTACGCTGACTTGACCTCAGTGTATGAACTTGCCATTGAGAAGGAAAATACCTATGTTATTGAGTTAGAAATAGGTTTGCTCTATTTCTAGTGCTATCGAGAGGAGCCGCGGTGGAACTGAGGACGCTTCGCTACTTTCTGGCTGTCGCCTACGAGGGCAACATCACTCACGCGGCAGAGAGCCTCTACCTCTCCCAACCGTCGCTCACACGCCAGATCCAGTTGCTGGAGGAGGAGCTGGGCTGCAAGCTCTTTGTGCGCAAGCGTCATAGCGTGGAGCTCACGCCCGAGGGCCTCGAGCTGCGCAGTCGCGCCATCGAGGCGCTGTCAATCATCGAGCATATTGAGCAGGACTTCAGCAACCGTAGCGACCAGGAGATCAGCGGCAGTGTGTTTGTTGCCGCGGCCGAGACGGCGGGCATGCGCACCATCGCGCGCGTTGCCGCGAAGCTACGTACCAAGCATCCTGGCATTACCATCGAGCTCACCACCGGAGACGCCTTCTCTGTAGCAGATCGACTGGACAAGGGGCTCGCGGATATCGCCGTGTTCTGCGAGCCGGCAAACGTCGCCAAGTACCACTCCCGGCGACTGCCCGAGGTAGACACCTGGGGCGTGCTCATGCGTGCGGATGACCCACTCGCACATAAGGAGGTTATCGTCTCGTCGGACTTCGCCCGACGCCCCTGCTACATCAGCACCCAACAGAGGAGTACCGAGCACGAGACCAATCCCTTCCGCACGTGGATGGGCAGGAGGCGCGGCCAATTCAAGGTGGCAGGCACGCTCGACCTCGTGCGTAATGCGGCAACAATGGTTACAGCGTCTGGTGAACTTGTGCTCACCTTTAAGAGCATTGGTGGCTACACGGGTGACGAACTGGTCTTTCGCCCGCTCTCACCCACCCTGCAGACAGGCTCCTTCGCAGCTTGGAAGCGCGGGCGCACCTTCTCGGACGCCGCCCGGCTCTTCATCGACACGCTCAAGGAGGAACTGGTGCAACCCAAGACCCCTTCCGGTGACGCTCGACCGCAGACATAGGGCGTATCGCCATGACCACATGAGCCTATAATGGGTCGGACGACGTGCGCGTAACGCCACAAAACCCTTCACTGCCATGCCATGCACCAACAATCGGACCGACACCAAGGAGGAGCCCGGTGAACAAGGGCCAAACGGACCGATCTCATCACCATCATCGCGCTCTGCGCGGCGGCCCTTGCCATACTGCTCAGCGCTGTCATGAGCGGCAGTGCGCAGGCGCCGCAGGAAGATGCCCAGCCCAACCCGCGAGGTCACCTACGAGGACTACAACGGCAAGCAAATCGGCATCGCCACCGGTACCAACCTCGAGGCTGAAAGCTTCAAGTACTTCCCAAACAGCGAGTACCTCTACTTTGACGGCTACCCAGGCCTGAGCACGGCCCTGGACAATGGCGGCATCGATGCCTTCCTGGGCGACGAGCCCGCCCTCAAGAGCATCCATGCCCAGCAGCCGCAGATCGACTACATAAATGAGCGCCTCACCAACAACTACTACTCCTTCGCCTTCCGCAAGGACGACCCACGCGAGAAGGAGCTCCGCGACCAGTTCAACGAGTTTCTGCGCGAGATCAAGGCCGACGGCACCTACGCCGAGATCGACGCCACGTGGTTTGGCACCGACGAGAGCAAGAAGGTCGTGGACATGAGCGGCCTCACCGGCGAGAACGGCACCATCCACGTGGTCACGACCTCTACCGACGAGCCCTTCTCCTACATCAAGGAAGGCCAGCACATGGGCTACGACATCGACGTGGCCGTGCGCTTCTGCCGTGCGTGTGGCTACGACATCGAGATCGGCAACGTGGACTTCCAGGCGCGCATCCCCGCCCTGCAGTCGGGCCAGTACGACTTCACCACCACCATGAACGTGACGCCCGAGCGCGAGGAGGCCGTGCTCTTCACCGATGCGGTGAGCGAGGACGGCATCGTGGTGGCGGTGCTGCTGATGATCCTCTACCCTCACTCAGGGCGACGAGCTTGCCGTCTCGATCGTGGAGAAGGTCATCCGGCAGGCGGACTACCGCTACGACGGCATGAACGAGCTAACCTGCACGCTGTGACACGCCAGCCGTTCCCGTATGGCAGGCTATACTCTGGCAACCACCGCAAGGCGCGGCGCCATGTCGGCCACGAGATCCTCGGCTGTATAGGGCAGTGTCTCGAGCGTCACAGCCCCCTGGTCGCCTGCCTCCGACACGGCACTCACTATCCGCTCTGCCAGTTCGGCACAGATGCGCTGCATGCGTTTGGCGCCCATCCCGATGTCGTGCGCAAGCATAATGAAGTCATCGGGGCGCACTTCGTCTATAGTGCGCGTCGAGCCGATGCGCATGCCCATCTCACGCGAGAATCGCTCGAAGAGCGTCGTGCAGACCAAGTCGTACGCAGGAGCAAGGCGCAGTGACGAGGGTCCATGCAGAATCGAGAGGTTCTTGAGATGGTTGTCGCAGTTGCCAACCAGGTAGTTGAAGACCACCACTCGTGCAAGCTGATCGATGTCGGCAAGCGCTGCGGAAGAACGCTCGTATAAAAGCTGCGCGATTGCTCGGTAGGAGCCGCCCTCGAGCTCGAGATACTTCGCCCGAGGCGTCACGCCAAACGCCTGGGCAAGGTCCTCCTGATGAAGGCGCGCGACGAGCAGCCCGTCCCCTGCGCACGAGACTTGCCGGTCATAGCGCTCGCTGCATATAACGGGGCTACCGAGAGAGAACGTGCAGGTACGCGCCACCGAAATGCCACACAGCCCAGCCCCGACCGAACACACGAACTCAAACTCGGCGATGCGCGAAAGGTTGCTCACCTTCAGGATGTGCGTTGAGGAAGCGCCGCCTTCCGGACGCATCCATCCTTCCGTCATGGGTGCGCTGGGCATGTGGGCCAGCCCCACCTTACCTTGCGTTCCCGCTAGGGACAGCCGCGAAGCAAAGTTCGAGGATGCCAGAGACGAAAAATCGCGCAGCGTCTGCCGTAGCTCATCCTCAGACAGCGGCGTATAGGAGCCGTTATCCCATCCTGTGCCACGTGAAGCCTCACGGACCACCACATCGCCGATGCAGTCGAATCCGCCGCAGGCAAGCAACGTCAGATAGTCATCCTCACGAGCCGCCGCATGCGCGGCCAATGCCGTGCGCGTCTGCCCCTCGGGAAGAAGCCCCTCGAAGTACGGGCGGAATGACCGCTCGTCATACACGCGTGCTTCAAGCGGAAGGGAGAGCGAGAGGGGCAGCGCGCCTTCACGCTCCAGATATGAATCCTCGTAGGAAAAGGCTGTCGTCCCCTCGGACCCCCGCTCAATGACACCAACCTCAGCAAGCCCTTCGCCCACCAAACGTGAAACGACCAGGTTCTCCATCACGCACCACGCTCCTCGATAAAGAGGCTGATGCTGAGCAGCTCGGCAATATGGAGCGCCTTCCCTATCTCCGAGGTCTGCTTGCCATGCTCGAGATTGATGACGTACGTCACCCCCACGCCCGCCGCTTCTGCCAGTTCGATCTGGGTGTACCCCTGGCGCTTCCGTGCCGCCCTGATCACTGCACCGAGCTCTTCTGTCGTGCGTATACGCTGCATCGGCCCTCCGGAATCTATGCATTCGCGTAGATTCTACCAGACAATGGAGCAATGTATGCGTTCGCATAGATATCGTCTCAGCAAGGCAGAATCTATGCGAACGCATCGAATTTGAGTTCTTCTTCCTGCGGGCGTCTACGCCACCAGCAGCACCACGAGTGTGTAGGCCACGAGCGTCACCACGATGTAGAGCGACATGAAGGCCGAGGT
>JAGAVX010000003.1 GCA_017941705.1 Atopobiaceae bacterium | reverse complement strand
GAGTACATAGAGTGCTTCTACAACAGGCTCAGGCTGCACTCGTCGCTGGGTTACATGAGCCCCATGGAGTTCGAGGAGGCGCATGCAGGGCGACCGCTTGCGGCGTGAATTCGACCTGTAAACGAAACTGGGTGACATTCAAATTCAAATTCACATTCAGGGTGACGGGGCGCCGATCATCGCTCGGCGGGGCGTCGTTTTGCAAAGCTGGTGAGTCGCTCGGTACATACGTTCTAGAATACTGTCCGTCTCCAGTGGTATCGTATTAGCAAAGGTTAGAGGAGGTGCAACATGGTTACGGCTTTGGCCGACGAGAGGGTTGTCTCGCCGTATGACGAACTTATGGCATATGAGTACCTTTACGCCATGGATGGCACCTCGCGCGGCAAGATGTCTAGGGTGCTCGCCGAGAATGGAACCCTTCCCACGCGCGCGATGGCGGCAATCGAAGGTCTTATGCCCGACGAGTCGAAGTATGGTGAAGTCAGGGAATACGTCGACTCCCGGATCGGGGGGTTCTCCGTCCTTGTCGAGGGCACGCCGCAGTTCCCGCGATCCCTTCGCGCGCAGAAGGACCCACTGCCGGTCTTCTACTATCGTGGCGATCTGTCTCTCGTCGAGTCTCGCTGCGTCTCCGTGGTCGGGACTAGGCACCCCTCCGAGAGGGGTGCGCTTGCCGCGAGGCGGATCGCGCGGGCTCTTGCCGACCGCGACATCACAGTTGTCGCTGGACTGGCAGCTGGCATAGACACCGAGGCCATGACACAGGCGATCTCTGTCGGAGGGAGCGTGATTGGCGTCATAGGCACACCGATCGACAGGTACTACCCGAAGGAGAACCGTGCCCTTCAGGACGAGGTCGCCGCGAAGCACCTCCTCATCAGCCAAGTGCCCATCTATCGCTACGACCATCAGCCCTTCAACACGCAGCGCTTCTACTTCTCTGAGCGCAACGTGACAATGGCCGCGCTCTCCGAGGCGACCATCATTGTGGAGGCTGGCGAGACCAGCGGGACGCGGACGCAGGCTCGTGCCTGCATCGACCAGGGGAAGAAGCTAGTGTTCCTCCCTGGGGTCGTCGAGTCTGTCACCTGGGCGCGGGCATTCCTAGAGAAGGGCGCCAAGGTTGCCTCGTCCGTCACTGAGGCGATGGAAATGGTCGTCTGACATGGCTGGGGACAGCTGGTCAACCGTCGACCGTCTCAACCGTCCGTACAATCTCGGGGACTCCGACTTTTGCTTCTACTATCTCAGGTATACGCCATATGCCGGGTACGAACATTCCTACGCGAACCAGGAGGTAATCAACTATAAGATTCCGATTGGCGGCGCGAATGGTCTTACGAACAAGCCCAGCAGGGCTCCGCACAAGCAGCGGGCGATTGAGAACTACGCCTCTGCCATTATCGAGTTCATGTCGTCGAAGACCCTCAGGAACACTGGTGAGAGGCTTGTCGACCTAGGAGGACAGGTGGGTATTGTGCCAGCCCCAACCTCGATGACCCCGGACGATCCAGAGTTCGATGACAGGAACGTGAGGACCTGCGATATCGTTTGCGACAGGACGGGGTTCAGGTTCTGCCGGGATGTCGAGACCATGGAGTTCATCGGTCAGTCTCACTCCCAGGGCACGAGAAGCCCCGAGTTGATCAGGGGCTCGCTCGGAAGGGTTGCCCACGGGTGCGACGGCTGCGAATTCGTCTTCGTGGTAGATGACGTCCTCACGACTGGTGCCCACTTCGTTGCGATAAAGTCCCTTCTCCATGAAAGCGGATGCTCGGCACAGGTTTTCGGAATCTTCTATGCCAAGTCAGAGCTGTAGCGCATAACGTGCTATGGAGGACGTTTGCTACAGTCATTCTGTAGATCCTCATTAGATTGATGCATTATTCAAAGGCCACCATTTCAAGAAGCTGTGCATGATTGCCTGGTTTTCGAGTGGTATGGCGAGTGCGGACGCATACGACTGGCGCGGCGACTCGTATGAGGGTCTGGCGCAGGCCCACGAGCTCCCCATCCCGACAATAGAGAGCCTTAGGCTGGCGCCAAGCAATAGGACAACTCCTAAGGCAGCCTCCCTTTCTCGATGAGCTCCTTGGCAATCGTCTTCTTGTTGACGCGAATCGAGCGCCCGATATAGATGTGGGGAAGCTCGTTGCATACGTTGAACGCCTTCGATCTTCCGATGCCGAAGACCTCCTGTAGATCCTTGGGGCTGAGCCACTCAGGCCTGTCGGCTAGGGGAGAGTTGTCCCTCAGCGATGCCACCTTTGCGACTCGTTCGTTCATTGAGTTCTCACCAGCCTTGCTCGACCATTCAGTTCGGATGGCCGGAGCATATGGCAAGTGGGAAAGTGGGTTCTGCTGCGAGCGTCCAACAACTTGCTCTAAGTTGCTCTAAGGTGCTCGACCACAGAACCCACACCAATCTCTACCGCTGGGACATGAGGTTGGCCACGACCGCACCTGCCGCCGCTCTTGCTTGTGGATCCGTGCTGGCATAGACGTTGAGGGTCATCGCAACGCTCGAATGGCCCATGAGGCTTGCGACGGTCTTGGCATCGACCCCGGCGCGCAAGAGCATCGTCGCGTATGTGTGCCTCAGTGAGTAGAAGGTCGCGAGCTCCCCGGTGGTGCCGTAGATGTCATGCTCCTTGGCAAGCCTTCTGAAGGAGCGGGTGAGATCGGCCGGTCGCAGGAAGATTCCGTCCTTGTCGCCCACCACGTAGAAACCCTGCAGGTCGGAGGGTCTCTCCGCCTCGAAGACCTCCCTTGCTCTTGTCTTGAGCTTCTCTACCACGATGGGGTCTATGGGTATGTCCCTCCTGCCAGCCGCGGTCTTGGGCCCCTTCTCTATCGCTTTTCCTCCGGCGGACGATATGACACTTCGGATCCTGATCATGCCTGTATCCAGGTCAACGTTTTCCCATTTGAGCCCGATGACCTCCTCGTTCCTGAGGCCGGCTCCTAGACCAAGCCTTATTGCGAGCGTGATTTGGTCGTCGGGCATCTCGTCAAGGATGCTCATCAGCCTCTTACGTGTCTCGTCATCCAGGGCGTTGGGGTCTTTGCGCTCCACGCGAGGGGGCTTGACCGTCCTCGTGATGGGGACGGCGATGATGAGCCCCTTCTCAAGAGCCTCGTAGAGGTACCTCTTGAGGGCGTTGTGCGCACGTGCGACTGTCTCCCTTGCATATCCCTTGGCAAGCATGTCCTGGTCCATCTTCCTGACCATCGCAGCAGTGACCTTGTGGACGGGCACGTCGTCGATGAATCGCAGAATGAGGTTGGCCTCGCTTTTGTATTTTGCACCGGTTGTCGGTTCGATGAGGCCTGACTTCAGCATGCCGTCGATCTGCTCGAACATGAACTTGGAGAGTTTGGGGTTCTTCTTCTGGCAGGGGAGCATGTCCTCGATGAGTGCTTCGCGCTCGAGCTGGTCCCTGATGCGCGCCTTCTCGAGGACTGCTTCTTTCTGTGAGGCCGCGTGGAAGTTGCGCGCGACCTGTTTCTTGATGACGCGTCCTTCCTCATTGACCATCTGGTAGCAGTAGCGCGCTTGATACAGATCGTCGTGGAGGAGTCTGAGTGAGCCTTCGGAGTATCTCATGGTGTTCCAATCGCATTACCTTTTTCAGTATTTCGGCTCTAGAGTCCACCTAACAGTCCAGCTGGAGGCGTGGATTTAGGTTAACGTTGTGGACTAGGTGGACTGTGCTCGTCCTGTCGAGATGGACTCCATGGACGAGAAAGACGACAGGAAACTCAGTGGCTCTCATGCCGTTTTACCTGCGGCTTTGCTACATAGTCCACCTCTGCTATAATGGACACACATGGGGAGCTGGGGATTTGGCCCGGCTGAGAGGAATGACCCAATCATTCGACCCTAGAACCTGATCTGGGTAATGCCAGCGTAGGGACCAAAGCAAGCAAACCGAGGTCCCGGGCTGTGGCGCGGGGCCTTCTCCTTTCTCGCGCCGCATGTCACCGCAGCCAAGCTGCGAGAAGGGAGAGCATATGAACTGTGCCGTTGCTATCCAGTACCTGCCCATGGACTCGACATCAGACGAGGAAACCTGTCGTATCGTCGACGAGGTCATCGCCTACATCGACTCCACGGGCGTGGACTACTACGTCGGACCCTTCGAGACCACCATCGAGGGCGACTACGACCTCTGCATGGAGATCCTCAAGAACTGCCAGCTCGTTGGCGCAAAGGCCGGCTGCAACTCGATGATGACCTATGCCAAGATCGACTTTCGTCCCACCTCAGACGTCATGTCCACCGAGCACAAGATCGGCAAGTACCACGAGACCGACTCAGAGTTCTCTGCATCGTCCGCGGCTGTCGCATAGGCACCTCATGGCAACCAATCGATTGTCTGAACCGTCCCGCACCCGGCAGATTGCCGTTCCCACAGCAACCGTGGCCATCCTGCTAGTCGTCTGGGAGCTGGTTGTTCGCATGGGCTTTGTCCCCAACTTCCTGCTTCCCAGCCCCACGCAGGTGGTGTCTGCGCTTGTCACCGATGTGCAGTTGCTGGCGAGCCATGCGGGCACGACCATCCTTGAGGCGGTGCTTGGCCTTGCGATAGGCGTTGCGGTGGGGTTCGTTGCCGCTGTGCTCATGGATCGCTTTGAGACCATCTACCTCGCATTCGATCCACTTATCACCATCTCGCAAACCATACCCACGGTGGCCATCGCACCGCTTCTGGTCCTATGGTTTGGCTACGGGCTCGCTCCCAAGGTCATCCTCATTGTGCTGACGACCTTCTTCCCGGTGGCCGTCTCGCTGGTCAGTGGCTTTCGCTCGGTCGATCCCGACATGATCGATCTCATGCGCACCATGGGTGCTTCGGACCTGCAGATCTTTACGCAGGTCAAACTGCCTGCCGCTCTTGACCAGTTCTTCAGCGGCCTGCGCATCAGTGCGACCTATGCCATCGTCGGCGCGGTCATCTCCGAATGGCTCGGTGGCTTCAACGGCCTCGGTGTCTATATGACGCGCGTCCGCAAGTCGTTTGCCTACGACCGCATGTTTGCGGTCATCATCCTCATCTCGTTACTCTCGCTCTTGCTCATGAAGCTCGTCGATCTTCTTGAGCGCGTTTGCATGCCCTGGAAGCATGTGGAAGGGAAATAGACCATGAACACCAACCTCACCCGCCGTTCCTTCGTAGCCGCGCAGGCCGCAGCCGCGAGTCTCGCTCTGGCAGCCTGCGGAGGCTCCAACCAGTCCAGCTCCGACGCCGATGCCAGCGCCGACCTCACCAAGATCACCTTCTGTCTCGACTACACGCCCAACACCAATCATACGGGCATCTATGTGGCCCAACAGAAGGGCTTCTTTGCCGATGAGGGTCTTGAGGTAGAGATTGTCCAGCCTGCGGAGGACACCGCCGAGGCCATGATCGGCACGGGCCAGGCGCAGCTTGGCATCAGCTACCAGGACTACATCGCCAACGCTCTGGTCGGCGGAAACACCGGCTTGCAGGCTGTGGCCGCCGTCATCCAGCACAACACGAGTGGCATCATGAGCCGTCAGGAAGACGGCGTGACGACTGCCAAGGGCATGGAGGGAAAGCGCTACGCGACCTGGGAGATGCCCGTCGAGCAGGCTACGATCAAGCACATCGTCGAAAAGGACGGTGGCGACTACAGCAAGGTGCAGCTCGTGCCCTACACCGTGGACGACGAGATCAGCGGTCTCAAGGCCAACATGTTCGACACCGTCTGGGTCTACGAAGGATGGGCTGTCCAGAACGCGACGGTTCAGAGCTATCCTGTCAACTACTTCAGCTTCATCTCCATCGACGACGTCTTTGACTACTACACGCCGGTCATTGCGGCGAACAACGACTTCTGCGACAAGAATCCCGACGTGGTCAAGGCGTTCCTGCGCGCCGCCAAGAAGGGCTACGAGTTTGCCATTTCGGATCCCGACGGCGCGGCGGACATTCTCTGCGAGGCCGTGCCCGAGCTCGATCCCGCCCTCGTGAAGCAGAGCGCATCCTTCCTTGCCGGTGAGTACCAGAGCGATGCCGCGAGCTGGGGTCTCATCGAGGCTGACCGCTGGGCTGCCTTCTATCAGTGGCTCAACGACAACAACCTTGTCGAGAAGCCGATCGACGTCAACTCCGGCTGGACCATGGACTACCTGGAGGCGTAGTGCCCGAGCTCGAGAAAACACCGGTGGAGGGCGGGGGAGTCATCCCCGCCCTCGAGGCCTTGGACCTCACCCTTTCGTGGGATGGCGGCGAGCACATCGTTGCTCGTGGCATCAGCCTCTGGGTCAACAACGGCGAGATCGTCTGCATGGTGGGCAAGTCTGGCTGCGGGAAGACCACGATCTTGCACGCCCTCTCGGGGCTTACCAAACCGCTTGAGGGAAAGGTTCTGCTCAGGGGCGAGGATTTTACCGGGCGCCCAGGTAGCGTCTCGTACATGCTCCAGAAGGATCTCCTCATCCCCTCAAAGCGAATCATCGACAACGTGTGCCTCCCCTTGGTCATCAAGGGGACGAGCAAGCGGGAGGCGCACAAGTTTGCTGCCATGCTCTTCGAGCGCTTTGGCCTAGGCGGAACCGAGCGGCTGTGGCCGAGCCAGCTTTCGGGTGGCATGCGCCAGCGGGCCGCTTTCTTGCGCACCTATCTGCAGGGCAACAACGTCGCCCTGCTCGATGAGCCGTTTTCGGCCTTGGATGCTATCACGCGCGTGGATATGCGGTCGTGGTACTGCGAGATGGCGCGGAGCCTCCAGATGGCTTCGGTGGTCATCACGCATGACGTCGACGAGGCCGTTACCATGGCCGATCGCATCTACGTGCTCAAGGGGACTCCCAGCGCCGGCGTGCCCACCACCATTGCTGGCGAGATATGCGTCCAGCGCGACGAGGCGATGGCAGCTGGCAATGTGACCGACTTCTCTCTGACACCCGAGTTCGTGTCGTACAAGCGACAGGTGCTCGACTTGCTTGAGGACGACGAGGTCCGCTAGTTGTTGCCAATAAGCGAGTGCGCATGCGCTACCCTATTAGCGTCGTGTTGGCACAGGAGAAAGGTGCGACATGCCACTCACGCTCAACACTGCGCTCAATGACCTGCAGCCTTCGGGCATACGACGCTTTTCGGCGCTCGCCGCGCAGACGCCCGGCTGCATATCCCTCACGCTGGGCGAGCCGGGGGAGGACACGCCGGAGCGCATCGCTGCGCGGGTGCAGGTGGGCCTTGATGCGCACAAGACGCACTATCCTCCCAACAACGGTTGGCCCGACCTGCGCCTTGCCATCTGTGCGCGCATGGCCGCCACCGGGCTTTCCTATCAGCCCGAAGAGGTCGTGGTGACGAGCGGGGCAACCGAGGCGCTCTATGCGACGCTGTCGGCCATGCTCAATCCCGGTGATGAGGTCATCGTGCCCATGCCGGCCTTCTTGCTTTACGAGTCGGTGGTGCGGTTGGCGCGTGCGACGGTCGTGCCGCTCGCGACAGACGAGACTGGTTTTCAGATCACGGAGGAGGCGCTTGCGGCGTCCGTAACCGAGCGGACCAAGGCCATAGTGCTGACCTCCCCCAACAATCCGACGGGAGTGTGCCTCTCGCGCGAGAGCCTTGACGTGGTGGCGCGGCTGGCTTGTGAGCACCAGTTCTACGTAATCTGCGACGACGTCTACGACCAGCTGGTGTATAGCGACGACTTCGTGGGGTTTGCCAAAGCGCATCAGGAGCTGCGTGAGCAGACGGTGGTCGTGAACAGCTTCTCGAAGCCCTATGCGATGACGGGGTGGCGTTTGGGCTGGCTTGCCGCGCCGCATCACCTGACCGACCAGATTGCCAAGATTCACCAATACGCGATTTCGAGCGTGGTCTCGTTCACGCAGGACGCAGCCATCGAGGCGCTTGCGACCGATGTCACGCCCATGCGGGAGAGCTACCGCGTGCGTCGTGACTTCGTGCTGGCACGACTGGCTCGCATGGGGCTCTCGTGCGTCCGTCCTGATGGCGCGTTCTACGCGTTCCCCTCAATCCGAAAGCTGGGGCTGACGTCGGAGGAATTCTGTACGCGCGCCATCATCGAGGACGGAGTCGCCTTGGTTCCCGGTTCGGTCTTTGGCTGCGAAGGTCACGTGCGTCTCTCGTACGCGTGCGACGTAACCACGCTGCGATGGGGACTCGACCGGCTCGAGAAGTTTGTGGCAAAGCTGTCATAGACCGACGGGCACGGGTTTGTCTGATTGCCGCGATGCGCCCGGGGGTACATAAAAACCCGATGCTGCCAAAAGGCTACTGCCGACGAAAGAAACGGAGCACTCTCATGAAGATCGGAAAGCTCGCATCGTCCATGCTCGCCCTCGCATTGGCCCTTACGCTGGGTGCATGCGGCGGACCATCGACCTATTCCCAGGAGGTGCTCACCGAGGCTTCGGGCATCAAGGTCACCGCAGAGAACGGTAAATCCGGCGATGAGGCACTCACCAAGGGCGCCATTACGGTCAAGGAGGGCGACGTCATCGTCATCAGTCCCTTTACCGAGAAGGGCAGTTTCCATCTGACCATCACCTCGTCTGAGGGCGAGGTCATCTACGATGATGATGCCTCGGGTAAGGTTCTTTACACCATCGGTGCTGCTCCGGGTACCTATGACGTGAAGACCAGCGGTAACAACGTGACCGGATGGATGACCGTCGCCGCCCAGAGCTCCGCTGACCTTATCGCGCAGGATGAGGCTCTTGCCGACGCTCTGTCAGAGCAGGAGGGCGACATTGTGGAAAAGATTGAGTCGCTGAACGCCGAAGCTGGCGAGCAGGCGGAAGAGGCTGGCGAGGCGCCAGACGCCGAGTAGAGTGTAGGTCAAGAATCCGGTGCGCCTTGGGGACAGTCCCCAAGGCGCACCGGACGCACGGCCGCGTGCACTGGTGCCTGTCCCCAATGCACGGCCGCGTGCGCTGGTGCCTGTCCCCGATGCACGGCCTACAGTCCCAGCAGGCGCAGGTACGCCTCGACACCATGCGCTAGGATCGCCTCGTCAAAGTCGAATGTGTCTGCGTGCAGGGGGATGCCCGTGCCCGTGCCCAACAGTAGGAACACGCCCGGAATCCACTGCTGGTACCAGGCGAAGTCCTCGGCAATGAGCAGGGGCTCCTCGAGCTCCTGCAACTGCGGAAGCGCTTCGCGCACCTGCGCGAAGACCTCTGCATCGTTCACGACAGGCGGGTAGCCCTCGGAGAAGTGCACGTTCGCCGTGCATCCAGCCTCACCAGCGCACCTGTGTGCAATGACGGTGAGGTCTGCCTGGCAGCTCTCGCGCATGCCGAGGGAGAAGGTGCGCAGGCTTCCCTCGAGTACCGTGCGCGCCGAGATCTGGTTGCGTACCTCTCCCGATGTCATGCGACCAAACTTGAGCAGGCAGGGCTCCTCGATCGCGCGTCGCGCGATGTAGTCGTATGCCCGACCCACAAAGCGGCACCCTGCCTCGAGCGAGTCGCGACCCTGCTCGGCCTTGGCGATGTGCGAGGCAATACCCTCAAAGGTGACGGTCGTTTCGTTCGAGGCTGCCAGAAGCCCTCCGGAGCGGCTGGCGATGACGCCCTTCTCCAGGTCAGGCCATAGGTGGAAGCCAAAGATACGCCGCACGTGCAGCCGTTCGAAGATGCCGCTTTCGCAGATGAGACGGGCTCCACCCGTGGTCTCCTCGGCGGGCTGGAACACCAGAAGGACGCTCTCCTCCAGTTCGTCGCATCTCCGCTCGAGCGTCTCGGACAGGGCCAACACCATCGCCATGTGACCGTCGTGGCCGCAGGCATGCATCTTCCCTTGGTGCTGCGAGGCAAACGCTCGTCCGGTTTGCTCGGTCACTGGCAGGGCGTCCATGTCGGTGCGAATCGCGGTGGTCGTCGGCGTCCCGCGGTCGATGAACAGGCAGAGCGCCGAGCGAGAAGGGGAGAGGACCTCCGCCTCGTGCCCCTGCGTGCGCATGCGCTCGGCAATGGGCTCGATCACCGACCGCACGTAGGCGATAGTCTCGGGTAGGTCAAAGTCGACCTCGGGTATGCGATGCAAGTCGCGCCGCAGCTGGGTGAGACGCGTAACAAGTGGCTCGTTCATGATGCTCCTGACGTCTGCGTTCTGGGGGCATTGTAATGCACGAATGGCTTCGCATTTTATCCATCCTGTTACACGTTCCCGTGCATGCGCAAGACCTCGCATACACTAGGACGCACGATAGAGGCGCGGAAACGATGAGTCGTGCGCAAGCCGGCAGGCACCCGAGCGTACGAGGAGGCTTAATCCGCCGAACTCTCCAAACGGGCACGCGCGGAGGGTGGGCCTGCGGGAAACACCCGTAGGACTGTCTGTTGGCTGGCTGCCAACGGGTGCGCTATCTCGACGCGAGCCATCGCAGCGGGAGCATCCGTAGCAGATGGAAGGTCGGGAGGCATCGTGGCACAGAAGAAGCCATTTGTCACAAAAGAGCAGGCAGAGGCAATCGCCTCGCAGTATCCCACGCCGTTTTACCTGTACGACGAGGCCGGCATCCGTGCAAATGCGCAGCGGTTGCTCGACGCCTTTGCCTGGAACCCGGGATTTCGCGAGTACTTTGCGGTCAAGGCGACGCCCAACCCCGCACTCATCTCGATCCTGCAGGAGTACGGATGCGGCGTGGACTGCTCGAGCGAGACCGAGCTGATGCTGGCTGAGGCAATCGGCATGCGCGGCGATGACATCATGTTCTCGTCAAATGACACGCCGAGTGGCGAGTTCGCGCACGCCAATGCCCTGGGCGCCATCGTCAACCTCGATGACATCACGCACGTCGACTCGTTCGTCCAGGCAATCGGTGACCAGCCCATGCCCGAGACCATGAGCCTGCGCTTTAACCCTGGAGGCGACTTTGCCTTTGCCAACGGCATCTTTGGCTCGCCAGAGGACGCAAAGTTCGGTCTGACTGAGCCCCAGATGATTGAGGCTGCCGCGCGCTTGCGCGACTTGGGTGTCAGGACCTTGGGCATCCATGCGCTCCTTGCGTCGAATACCGTGACCAACGACTACTATCCGGCACTCGCACGGACGCTCTTTGCCTTGGCCATTCGCCTGCACGAAGAGGTCGGTATTGGCATCGGCTTCGTCAACCTCTCCGGTGGCGTGGGCATCGCCTACCGTCCCGACGAGAGCGAGAACGACATCGCGGCAATCGGCGAGGGCGTGCGCGTTGCCTTCGAGGAGATGCTCGTGCCTGCCGGTCTGGGTGATGTCGCAATCTACACGGAGCTTGGCCGCTTCATGATGGCCCCCTTCGGGGCGCTGGTCACGCGCGTCATCCACGAGAAGCATACCTATCACGACTACGTGGGCGTCGATGCCTGTGCGGCCAACCTCATGCGCCCCATGCTCTACGACGCCTACCATCACATCACGGTGCTGGGCAAGGAGGATGCTCCGCTGACCCACACCTACGATGTCACGGGCATGCTGTGCGAGAACTCCGATCGTCTTGCCAACGGGCGCCAGCTGCCCGAGGTCGAGATCGGTGACCTGCTGTTCATCCACGACGCCGGCGCGCATGGCCATTCGATGGGCTACAACTACAACGGACGGCTTCGTTCGGCGGAGCTGCTGCTGTGTGCTGACGGGTCCGTCCGTCTCATACGTCGCGCAGAGACGCCAGCTGACTACTTTGCGACCCTCGATGTGCTGCCCGTGGGGGAGCGTTTGAAGCAGGAGCGTCCATAGGGGCGCACTCCGCAAGGGAGCACACGGTACTGACAACGTGACACGTCATTCGCACTTCGCCATCAAGGACAAAGGAGCACCTCATGAGCAACGTACGCAATCTGACCGGTTCCATCGTGGCCCTCGTCACCCCGTTCAAGGAGAACGGCGACGTCGACTTCGAGGCACTCGATCGCCTGGTCGACTTCCATTTGGAGAACGGCACCGACGGCATCCTGGTTCTGGGCACCACGGGCGAAAGCTCGACTATGACTGACGCCGAGGACGTGGCGGTCGCGCAGCACGTCGTCAACCGCGTGAACGGCGCCATCCCCATCATCGGCGGCGCGGGCTCCAATGCCACGCACGAGAGCCTTGCCAAGGCCAAGAGCCTTCAGATGATCGGTTGCGACGCGCTGCTGCTCATCACCCCGTACTACAACAAGTCCAACGAGGAGGGCATTTACCGCCACTTCCTGGACGTTCTTGATGCGACCGAGATTCCCTCCATCCTGTACAACATTCCCGGCCGCACGGGCTGCTCCATCAGCGAGCGCAACGTGGTGCGCCTTGCCGAGCATCCCAACGTAATGGGCATCAAGGAGGCCTCTGGTTCCATCAGCTACGCCACGACGGTCGCTCAGTACCTCTCCGATGACTTCCGCATGTACTCGGGCAACGATGACATGGTCGTTCCCATCCTGTCCCTGGGCGGATCGGGCGTCATCAGCGTGTGGGCCAACATCCGCCCGCAGCAGGTGCATGACATGGTCGCAAACTACCTGGCGCATGACTACCAGGCGGCACTGCGCACGCAGCTCGACGAGCTCGAGCTGATCCATGCACTGTTCTGCGAGGTCAACCCCATTCCGGTGAAGGCTGCCCTGGCAAAGATGGGCATGATCACCGAGAGCTATCGTCAGCCGCTGTGGCCCATGGCAGACGCCACGCGTCAGCGCCTCTACGATGCCATGGAGGGGGTTGGTCTCATTGACTAGCGAGCAGACGACCGTCGCGACGACTGACGACCAGGCAACCGTCGTTCTCATTGGCGGGGGACGCATGGGCAAGCTCATCGCCAAGGCCCTCTCTGCCGACGGTGGGTTCCTCGTGCTGGGGACCTATGACATCGACAACATCGAAGAGCTTGACGGCCAGGCTCCCGAGGCGGACCTTGTCATCGACTTCTCGAACAAGGCGGCTCTGCCGCACGTGCTGAGCTACATCCACAGGACAGGTGCGGCGCTGGTTTCGGGCACGACAGGCTACGGCGAGGACGAGCAGGCACAGATACGCGAGTTGGGGAGCGCGAGCCGCGTCGTTTGGAGCGGCAACTACTCGTTGGGCGTCGCAGCCTTGCGCCATGCGACCGAGCTTGTGGCGGCAGCCGTGCCTGGCTGGGACGTCGAGATCGTCGAGACGCACCACAACCAAAAGGCCGACGCGCCCTCTGGTACCGCCGAGATGCTACGCGCCTGCGTTGACCCCACAGGTGAGGTGCCCGTGGCATATGGCCGACAGGGCATGATCGGCGCACGTCCCCAGCGCGAGATCGGCATGCACGCATTGCGTGGCGGTACGGTGGCAGGCACGCACGAGGTGCACTTCTTTGGCACCGATGAGGAGCTGTGCCTGACGCATAGGGCCACGAGCAGGCAGATCTTCGTGAATGGAGCCGTTGCGGCAGCCAGGCGCCTGCTTGCGTGCAAGCCCGGCTTCTACACATTCGACGAGCTCATGTTTGACTAGACAACTACACGAGAGAGGCAGGGCTGTCATGGATGCCCAGGAGATCATCAACTACATCGCCACCTCCCCCAAGAAGACCCCCGTCAAGGTCTTTGTGAAGGAAGCCGAGGGAGCCAGCATCGACTACGGCTCCGCAAAGGTGTTTGGTGCCGGGGACAAGATCGTATTCGGCAATTGGGCAGAGCTTGAGGGAATCCTGCAGGACAACGCTGATGCCATCGAGGACCTCGTGATCGAGTGCGACCGTCGCAACTCGGGCGTTCCGCTGCTCGACATCAAGGGCGTCAACGCGCGCATCGAGCCGGGCGCCTTCATCCGCGAGAAGGTCGAGATCGGTGACAATGCGGTCATCATGATGGGTGCCATCATCAACATCGGTGCTGTGGTGGGCGAGGGCACGATGATCGACATGGGTGCCGTGCTTGGCGGTCGTGCGATCGTTGGCGCACATTGCCATGTGGGCGCCGGTACGGTGCTGGCCGGCGTTGTCGAGCCGGCGAGCGCGACTCCCGTTATCATCGAGGACAACGTGATGCTCGGGGCGAATGCCGTGGTCATCGAGGGTGTTCATGTGGGCGAGGGGGCCGTCGTGGCCGCCGGCGCCGTAGTGGTCGAGGACGTTCCGGCTGGCGCGGTCGTCGCAGGATGCCCCGCCAAGGTCATCAAGATGAAGGACGAGAAGACCGAGAGCAAGACCGCCTTGGTCGACGCCCTGCGCACCCTCTAAGACAACCAGGTGCACCTAGGGGACAGTCCCTTGGCTGCACCGCATGCCATCAGAGCATGCGG